>CACXDV010000199.1 GCA_902766585.1 uncultured Ruminococcus sp. | reverse complement strand
GACAAATAGAGGAACCTGGACAAATAGAGGAACCTGGACAAATAGAGGAACCTGGTATGATAGGCAGGATAATAGAAGAAGCAATAGAGAACGAAGGACGCAAGCAAATCGTTCTTACCGGTGCGCCCGGAACGGGCAAGACCTTCGGAGTGAGGGAATTTATTGCCAGCCAGCTTAATTGCAGGCTTGATGAGCTTGATACAAAAGATAATTACAATTTTGTTCAGTTCCACGCATCATACAATTATACCGATTTTGTTGAGGGACTTAAACCCGCAACGCTGAATGGAAAACACACATTTGTTCGTGTTGATGGTATTTTTAAAAAATTCTGCCGCCATGCAGCCGCAGATCCGGATAAAAGCTTTTATTTTATTATTGATGAGATCAACCGCGCTGATCTATCAAGCGTTTTCGGTGAATTGATGTTCTGCCTTGAGGAATCCTATCGAGGTAAAAAAGGCTTGGTCAAGACGCAGTATAATGATCTGCCAACGTATCATTACATCGACAGAAAAGCTGTAAACGATGCGGCTGATAATAATGAAATTGATGACGGGAACGGTCAGGCTGATACTAATGATCTGATCGACCCGAAGGAAGAAATAAAGAGCATTATTTCTAAAGCCAGAGATATGAATTATTATTCGGTCATGGAAGAAAAACTATTCAGATTGTTTGATAAATATGTGAGTGACAATCCTGTATCAGAAGATAATGTTGAAAGACTTGATGATGATATTTTTGCGGACGGCTTCTATATTCCTGAGAATGTTTATATCATCGGCACAATGAACGATATCGACCGCAATGTTGAGACCTTTGATTTTGCTCTTCGCAGACGTTTCAGATGGATAGATATTGACGCGGACGAGTCGCTTGATATACTTGATACTGTATTGCAGGAAAAAGGCTTAACTCAAGATACTATCAATGAATTGAAAGCGCGCGCAAAAGCGCTCAACGGAGTTGTTGCAGAGAATAAATATCATCTTGGTAAGGAATTCAAGCTTGGACAGGCGTATTTTGCAAAGTTCACAACAGATGATGAAGATGATCATGAAGGTTACTTTGAGAGAGAGCTTCGTCCTATCCTTAACGAATATATGCGCGGCAAGAAGAATTCCGGGGAATTTATCTCAGCTTGCAAAACAAGGTTTGTTGCCGATGAAGAGGATAACGGGTAATTCGCCATGAAAAGAGTTATATACCGTATAACTGATTATCATTCCGATTTCAGCTATATTGATTATGATAAATGCATTGAGGCTTATGACGATGAAGGCAACAGGATCGAAAATTTCAATAACTGTTTTTATACTAAAAAAGCTGAGATAATTGTTTCACTAATAGAAAAGTATGCGGATAAGCTTGCTGCTTTTGGCAGTGACAGAAACGGCGGTGTATCACAGAACAGACCGTTTGTCATAGAGAAAGAAAATAGCGTTAAAGAATATGACGGTGATCTTTTTAATTTTTCTGATGATATCATTAAGCAGACGATAATCGGGATAAAAGGTCTCTGCGGAATGATACGTGGGATTATAAAATATCCCGATGAAAATGGCGAGGATATCGACGTTTCGCTTGAGATACGCTCACGTTTTGACAAGCCCGGAAAGCCGTGGTTTTTGTATACCATGATCGCCGAGGCGGTCGAGGGGACGGATGCCGGGGAGAAAACCGGCAGCGCGGTCTTCGACAACGATAAGGACAGCGCGGTTGATATAATGTCACTGATGACGGTGTTCATGTTTTCTCAGCAGCTCAAAAGAGCTTACAAAAGCGGAATCTACCGCACCTACGTCAAGCATGAATACAATAATGACAGACCTTGCGGCGCGATAGATATTGCAAGGCATATAAGGCTGAATATCTCAAGCGGCTCATCGGCTATTGCATACAACACCCGTGAGCGATGTGAGGATAATAAGCTGAACAGGCTGATTGCTCATGCGTGGAATTCACTCAGGCAGCATTACCCTATGGCAGCAGCCTTTGTTACGGACAACGATCCGGAGTTCCAGAAAGCTATCGGAGAGATAATTACCCTCACCCGCGACTCAATGAAAGACATACGCGGCTGTATTTCGGCGAATACTCAGCCAATTACTTCGCCATTCTACATAGATTATGATGATCTTCGCATACATTGCCTGCAGATACTTTCCGAGGATGCAGATTCGGAATTTTATACCGAAAGCGGCGTTGATTCATGTATGAGCGTACTCTTTTATATTCCGGACCTTTGGGAGATGTATCTCGAAAGACATCTGAGAATGAAATTGAAAGACAATATTGAGCTGATAGCTCAGGATCGTTCAATATACGGAATACGTCCCGACTTTGTTTTTTACAGAAACAATACCCCGTTTTATATTCTTGATGCGAAATTTAAGGTATATAAAGCTGAATATCAGAAGGAATCCGATAGAAAATATCATATTTATCCCGGTTTGGATATGTTTATTCTTGAAAGGGAAAAAAGCGAAGCTGAAAAGGACATAGATAAGCTTATTCGTGATATCCAAAGGTTTAGCACAGTTAATGGGGCATTGATATTTCCTTATACAAAAACACAGGATAATAATTCAACTAAAAGAAAAGAAAATGATTTGAAAAAAAAGGGAATAGAAAATGCAGTAATTCATAACAGAGATGATAATAAACAACTGGATATTGATAAGATCGATGACTATAATATTTCCTGTTTTCCTGTGTCGATACCCGAAACTTCAGTCTACAATAAGTGGGCTGAGGATTTTAATAATAGCATCAACAATTCTGTTGATACTGTTTTACTGAAATTATCCTGCTTGTAAAATAGATACATATTTTACACTGCGTCTGAGAGATCATTCTCGCAGGTATCAATTCAGATAAGGCCAGCAGGGAGAATGAGTGTATATCAGATTCGTGGAAAAGTTTAGAAATGAACGAGGGCTGCTTATTTTTTAAAAAATTCCCGTTCCGGTGATCGGATAAATAGCTTCTGAACGATGAGATGCAGTAAGAGTTTATCTGATTGTGACTAAATGACGATAGTTTTTTATGAAAAGGATTAATACAATGATATACAGCATCCGGCAGAAGAGAAAACGGATCGGACTGTAAATACCCTGAAAGAAATTATGGATCCATTCTGTTGATAGGGTGCCGGAAAATGAGTAACAACACATTCCTGGAAAACTATTACAATGATTTCGATGAGGAAGTCTAAACAATTATTCATGCAGACGATTGATTTTATTGCAATAATGAATTATAATAATATAAAACATTTTTGCAGATGTAGTCAAGAAATTTTTCAGGAGGTAATTTTATGGGAGTTGAACGTGTATTAAAAAAGCTTTATCTGTTGCACTGTGTTCGGCGCTTCTCGGCGGTACGGCTGTAATGCTGCCTGCTGTTTCGTCTGAGGTATCTGTAACGGCAGATGCTGCACAGGTTTATGGGGATTATGAGTATGAGATTTCCGATAATAAAGTTACAATAACCAAGTATATCGGAAGCCTCGGAGAAGCAGTGATTCCTGATAGTATCAGTGGAAAGCCTGTTACAACCATTGGTGAAAGTGCGTTTGAAGACTGCAAATGGCTGAAAAAAGTTACAATTCCCGACAGCGTAACAACTATTGACAGATATGCATTTTGTGACTGTGAAAAATTGTTAAGCGTTACGTTCGGAAAAAATGTAAAAAGCATAGGAGAAGGTGCATTCAGGGCCTGCTACGATCTGACAAGCATAACGCTTCCCGACAGCTTGACAAGTATTGGTGAATCTGCATTTGAGTGCTGTATAAGTCTGGAGAGCGTTATTATCCCCGACAGTGTGACAAGCATCGGTAAAATGGCGTTTGATTACTGCATAGGGATGAAAAGTGTTAAGATCAGCAGCAGTGTTACGAGTATTGGTATTGGTGTGTTCTGGGACTGCAGCGCGCTTACAAGTGTTACGATACCGGACGGCGTAACAAGCATTGGTGAATCGGCTTTTTTACACTGCATCAATTTGACAAGTGTTAAGATACCGGACAGCGTAACAAGCATTGATGAATTAGCATTTTCCACCTGCCTCAAGCTGAAAAGCATTGATATTCCTGACAG
>CACXDV010000198.1 GCA_902766585.1 uncultured Ruminococcus sp. | reverse complement strand
GATGCTGGCGACAAACAATAAACAGATCGCAAAATATGCCGGCTGTTCGGCAACAAATTTCAGCCGTATCCGCAGCGGTACAAGAAGCGCGGACGAGGAAAGCACTACTGTCGATAAATATGTACACGGTGTGTGCAAGGTAGCAAGGTATAAGGACTGTGAAAAAAGACTTTGCGATTTTCTGAAATGCAATTCTGAAGAACTGCCCCAAAGACTGAAAAAGTGGCTTTTTGAGGAAAATGATGCCGACAAGCCTCAGATAGCTGTAATGGATCCTGCCATATTTGCCAAAAAGATGAATATGCTCATGGAGCTGGCGGAGATATCAAACAGCCGTCTCAGCAGGACACTGAATATTGATGCGTCCTATATCAGCCGTATAAAAAGGGGCGAAAGGCTTCCCGGCTTTGATTCGGACACCATTACAGAAATATGCGACTATATATTCAGAAAGCTTCAGGAGGAGGATAAGCTCAGCGCATTAGCGGAGTTTATGGGAACCGAAGATGACGAGCTGTCGGGCGAGGGGATAAGAAGGTGGCTTTATACAAGAAGGCTGTTTACGAATGAATCCGCCGTTGAGATGCTTATAAACAACATCAACGATATGACAGAATTCCATAATAACTTCTTTGACGGCATTGACCATTCATTTGCGGAGGAATTTATAAATGATGAAAGAAGTATGTATAAGGGCAATGACGGTCTCAGGAGCGTATGCCTGAAATTTCTCGGCAAAGCGGCAGCGGAGGAGCACAAACAGCTTCTTCTCTATTCCGATCAGGGAATGGAATGGATGACACCGGATTTTCTGAAAAAATGGTCATTTCTTATGAGGGAATGCATTAATAAGGGCGTCAGAATAAAGATAATACATAATATCGACAGAGCTGCTTCAGAAATGTTTACTGCAATAATTTCATGGATGCCTCTTTATATCAGCGGAATGATCGAGCCTTACTATTGTACGAAAAAGAAGGGCGAGAGATTTTCATGCACAATGTTTATAGATGAGGGACATTCATGTATAAGGAGCCTTTGCGTAAAGGGGCTTGAGGATAAATCAGATTATATATATTCCGAGGATCAGGAGCTTTGCGGCGCGGCACAGGAGAATTTTGAACATCTGCTTCTTCACAGCCGTCCTCTCCTCAAGCTGAGCTCAAAGCCCTATGTGCTTACGGGAAAATTTACCGCATATGTATATAAGAATACACAGATATGCATAGGCGAGGGCAGGGTAGTTGTAAATAAGCTTACAGAGCCTATGACGAGCTTTGCATTTACTCACCCTCTGGTCTGCAAGGCATTCGGCAGCTTTGCGGAGAAGCTTAATCAAAAATAAAAAAGCATTGTTTTTATTTTACTTTTGCTTTATAATAAAAACATAATTATTTTTTGGGAGTTGAAGTCTTATGAATAAGTTAACAGCATTTTTTCTTGCCGCGTTTATGCTTTGTCTGGGTATCGTTATCGGATTTATGATCTCACCCGTAAAGCATGGCGTAAGGGTATCCGTCGGCAATAATAACAGCGATATATCTGTTGCGGGAAAGCTTTGCAAGAAGTCTCCCAAAAAATCCGGCAAAAAAGAAAATGAAAGGAACTGAAAAATGGACTGGACTGAAATAGTTCTGACGGTACCATCAGATAAGATAGATACCGTCAGTGATATCGCACAGATGACTGTTCCGTACGGCATCTATATCGAGGACTATTCCGACCTTGAAAATGAGGTCATGGAGATCGCAAAAATAGATATGATAGATGAGGAGCTTCTAAGTCAGGACAGGGAGCATGGAAAGGTACATATCTATATCAGCCCCGAGGAAAATCCCGAGGAGGCTGTTTCATATATCCATGACAGGCTTGCAGCGGAAAATATAGAATATGATATCAAGATCGGCGGCTGTGATGTGGAAAGCTGTCTTGAAAGCTGGAAGAAATATTTTTCTCCGATAAATGTAGGCGAAAAGCTGCTTATCAGACCTGTCTGGAGGGACGATTACGAGCCGGGGAACAGAACTGTCATTCATCTTGAACCCGGACTTGCCTTCGGAACCGGTACGCATGAAACAACAAGGCTTTGTCTGCAGGCTCTTGAAAAATATGTGACAGAGGGCTGTACTATGCTTGATGTCGGCTGCGGAAGCGGTATACTTGCCGTTGCTGCGCTGCTTCTTGGCGCAAAAAGCGCTGTCGGAATTGATATTGACGAGCTTGCTGTGAAGGCATCAAGAGAAAATGCAAGGCTCAACAGTGTTGAGGATAAATATACGGGCATCAGAGGCAATCTTGCGGATAAGGTCGAGGGAACATATGACGTTATAACCGCAAATATCGTTGCTGATGCTATCATAATGCTTTCTGCCGATATCATCGGACATATGGATGAAAACAGCGTCTATATTATGAGCGGTATAATTGATTCAAGGCTTGACGATGTTATGTCCGCTCTGCCGGAGGGACTTGAGGTCACAGAGCAGTATGAGGAAAAGGGCTGGTTCTGTCTTGCTGCAAAGAAAACAGCATCAGCGAAAAAGGATTGATGAAGGTGAGCTTAAATGGAAAAGAAAAAGGATAAGGCAGGGCTTATATTTTCTGCATTTTTAATAATTGCTTTTGTGCTGTGTGCATATTTCTTTATCGGGCTGATATTCGGTTCAAGCGGACTTGATGATTCGATCAAAAGGCTTATGACGGCGGCAGTATTTGCGCTGTTCGGACTGATACTATTTTATGCAACGAGAGTCGGCGACGGAAAACAGGTAAAAAGATTCTCGCCCGCAACGCTGATAATTCTTGATTTGCCCGCATTATATATCCTTTTGGCAAGCGCAGCACAGGGACTTCCGTTTCCGCTTGATATTACTGCAAGACCGGAAATAATTTATATGGCAGGCGCGGCGCTCGGCTATGGACTGCCCTATACATTTCTCAGCGGTTATGAGCAGGATATTCCTGTTGAGGATAAGAGCGGGCTTGCTGAGGAAAAGGCTGAAAATGAAGAATATGAACCCGATGAGCTTGACGATATCGAGGATGAAGTTCCTGATGAAGCAGAAATCAGTGACGCTCCCGAAGAACCGGCAGAAGCTGTTAAAGAAGATGCGTCAGATGATTCTGTTGAGGATCTTCTTAAAAGTGATGATGAATAAACACTTTGTAACTGCACCATAATCATTTTGAGATAACTGTAACTGACCGGCTAAATAGCCGGTTAAATAAAAAGAATAAAAATTTTAAGGAGAGATTTTTCAATGGCAGAAATGGAAGAATGTACACATAACTGTGAAACGTGCGGCGCAAGCTGTTCGTCAAGGGATACTGGAAAGAAAAAGGATATGCATGAGCCTGTAAACGCAAGCAGCACAGTAAAAAGAGTTATCGGTGTTGTAAGCGGAAAGGGTGGAGTAGGAAAATCACTTGTGACCTCTCTTATGGCTGTAATGTTCAGCCGCAAGGGTTATAATACCGCTATTCTTGACGCTGATATCACAGGACCGTCAATACCCAAGGCATTTGGTCTGAATGAAAGGGCTATGGGCAGTGATAACGGCATACTCCCCGTAAAAACTCACGGCGGCATTAATGTAATGTCCCTGAACCTTCTTCTTGAGCATGACACCGATCCTGTTGTATGGAGAGGACCTATACTTGCGGGTACTGTAAAGCAGTTCTGGACAGATGTTGTTTGGGGTGAGACAGATTATATGTTTGTCGATATGCCTCCGGGAACGGGTGATGTTCCGCTGACGGTATTCCAGACGCTTCCGCTTGATGGAATTATTATCGTAACATCTCCTCAGGAGCTTGTTTCAATGATCGTTGAAAAGGCAGTAAAAATGGCAAATATGATGAATATTCCGATACTTGGCGTAGTTGAGAATATGAGTTATTATGTATGTCCCGACTGCGGAAAGAAGCACTATCCCTTCGGAGAGAGCAAGCTTGATAAGACTGCGAAGGAATACGGACTTGATATACTTGCCCGCCTTCCGATAGATCCTGATGAAGCAAGAGCTTGTGATGAAGGAAAGATCGAGACTGTTATCAATGATGACGCAAAGGCTGCTGCCGATAAAATCGAGGAAAAGTGCTCTGTCGAAAAAGAATAACCCCCAAAATGTGCAATGTACAATTAAATTGTGATCCTATTTAATTCGGTCATTTTACTTGAGTTGGGAGTTACGTCCGACTTTTTATGAACATCTGTTTCTATTCCGCGTATATAAATAATAAAGACTGTTGTACAATGTAATTTGATGTACAACAGTCTATTTTTATACTTTATTTTGAATAATTGGTATGCGCTGAATAAGTAAAATGACAAAATGAATCAGTTTAAGCAATTCATTGTACATTGAACATTGCACATTGTACATTGAAAATTGGGTCCGCTTTAAGTATTTAAAAGACAGAGTATTTATGGTATAATTGTAACATAAACAAAATGGAGGAAAAGCCATGGATGAAAGATTTATCAGAACGGAACTTCTCATAGGGAGTGAAGCTATGCAGAAGCTGCGCCGTTCACATATTGCAGTATTCGGCGCGGGCGGTGTCGGCGGATATGTTATAGAAGCGCTTGTAAGAAGCGGTGTCGGCACAATTGACGTTATAGACAAGGACACGGTTTCTCTGAGCAATATCAACCGCCAGATAATCGCAGCGGACAACACGGTAGGAATGTCAAAAACACAGGCTGCTGCCGAACGCGCAAAACTGATAAATCCTGATGTCACAATAAACAGATATGATATTTTTTATACACCTGAGACAGCGGATATTTTTGATTTTTCAGTTTACGATTATATTGTTGATGCCGTTGATACTGTAAGCGCAAAAATAGAGCTTGTTGTTCAGGCTGATAAACACAACGTCCCGATAATTTCATCTATGGGCGCGGGCAACAAGATCCACCCCGAAATGTTTGAGATCGCAGATATCTATAAGACCTCAGTCTGCCCTCTTGCAAGGGTAATGAGAAGAGAACTAAAAAAAAGAAACATAAAAAAACTCAAGGTAGTTTATTCCAAGGAAGAACCACTCACACCAAAAAAGACTCTTACCGATCCCGATTCCGGCAAAATCGTCCCCGCAAGCATAGCATTTGTTCCGTCCGCTGCCGGTCTTATCCTCGCCGGAGAGGTTATCCGCGACCTCATTTCCAATGTACAATGAATTGCTTAAGCTTCTTTGGTCTATTCACTTCTACAGCACACTTATTACAGCAAAAAACAGGAGCCGTTATGACTCCTGATTTTTTATGTTATTTTATTGTTTTGCTGAATACCTCATAGTTCCATGACGGCTTTCCGTCCGGGCAAACTATCGCAAATTCTATCGTTTCAAAATCATAAAGATAATCACGGATAACTTCATTATATGCCTCGGCAACGACCTCCGGAGGATTTTTAAAGGCTCCGCAGCCGAATGCGCCGAGAATCATTACATCTGTCTTCTGTGACCTTGCAGTATCGAGAATATGCCTTGCTCTGATCTTGTGTATCTCAGAAAGCCTGTCCATGCCGATATTTGCGCTGCCGTAAAAGGGATGAAGATTCGGCGCGGCACAGGTGATAACATCAACATTATATCTCTCAGCTTCATTTTCAATAAACTGAGGCGAAGGAGTGTCCGTTTTGAAAACAGTTATATCCGGCGAATAAATGCAGTCATCATTGTATGTAGAATCCATTTGTCTGCGGTTCATCATATTACGGTGCTTGTGATAGAATTTTTCGATCGGCATATCATCTGTCAATGCGAAATAAAGCGTGCTGCATCTGCATAGACATTCCTCCTGAGCTCTTGCGCCGTTTCTTACGCCTCCGCCCGGATGAGTGGAATTTGCAAAATTCAGTACACAGGTCTTTTTTCCCTTATGCGCCTGTGCAGCCTGAAATGTTCGCTTCGGTGAAATGATGATATCAGCCTTGTTTTTAAATCGGTGTTCCGAGGGCGGTTCGGGAAGGTCTGAACTGCTTTCTGTAATGAACTGCCCTTTCTTTGTAATCTCTATCGACCTCATAAGAACAGGATCGGAACAGCAGTGCTTGCTCGTATCATTGAAAACAGAAATAAGATCAAACATCTGATGTGCCTCCTCAGTTCCTTGCCGCACCTGATTTTCTTGCAGCATCCATAACTGACTGTGCAACAGTCTGTCCTATCCTCTTATCAAAGGCAAAGGGAATTATATAATCTTCCTTAAGCTCCTCCTCACTTACGATAGATGCAATTGCATATGCTGCGGCGATCTTCATTTCGTCATTTATTTCCTTAGCCCTGCAATCAAGAGCGCCTCTGAAAATACCGGGGAAGCAAAGCACATTGTTTATCTGGTTCGGGAAATCCGATCTGCCTGTGCCGATAACTCTTGCGCCTGCTGCCTTTGCAAGGTCGGGCATGATTTCAGGTGTGGGGTTTGACATAGCAAATACTATGGCATCCTTATTCATTGATCTTACCATTTCCTCGCTTACGATATTCGGCGCGGAAACACCGATGAACAGGTCTGCGCCCTTCATAGCGTCTGCAAGAGTACCTGTCTGATGAGAAAGGTTTGTTATCTTTGCCATTTCAGCCTTTGCGCTGTTAAGACGTTCATCACCCTCACATATAATACCTACGCTGTCACAAAGGGTAAGATCCTTTACGCCCATTTTCATTATAAGCTTTGCAATAGCGATACCTGCCGAGCCTGCGCCGTTTACAACTGCCTTGATTGATGATATATCCTTCTTTACGACCTTGAGGGCATTTACAAGAGCTGCGGCAACAACAACAGCCGTTCCGTGCTGATCGTCATGGAAAACAGGAATATCACATATCTCCTTAAGTCTCTTTTCTATCTCAAAGCATCTCGGAGCAGCAATATCCTCAAGGTTTATACCGCCGAAGCTGCCTGAGATAAGATATATCGTGCGGACTATCTCATCAACATCCTTTGAACGTATACAAAGAGGGAATGCGTCCACATCGCCGAATTCCTTGAACAGAGCGCATTTGCCCTCCATAACGGGCATACCTGCCTCCGGACCGATATCTCCGAGACCGAGCACTGCTGTTCCGTCGGTGATCACTGCAACAAGGTTATTTCTTCTTGTAAGCTTAAAGGATTTGTCATAGTCCTTCTGTATTTCAAGACATGGCTCCGCTACGCCCGGAGTATATGCAAGCGAAAGCTCCTCGGAATTGGTTATGGGTGCGCGGGAGATCACCTCGATTTTTCCGTTCCATTCATAATGCTTTTCAAGAGATTTTTGCCTGATATCCATTTTCTTCTTTCCTTTCAATTTTTGATTCGTGAAAAGACACGGCTTTCCTACCTAACCATTATACAACATTCACCGGCTACAATCTACTGTCTTTTTTCAGAATAAATATACTGATAGTATTTATTTACAAACTGTATATTATACTTATTGTATAGCAATACAATTTGTATAAATACAAATTGTATAAATATACAAAAGATATATTTATAATACAGATTGTATAGTTATACGAATGGTAATATATTCAAAGCGTATTGAAATATCCGAAAAAGATGATATAATAGTAATATTACAGAAAAAAGGAGGACAAGATATGCAAAAGCATAACGGTGAGAAATTCTATATCACCACACCAATTTATTATCCCTCGGGAAATCCGCACATAGGTCACTGCTACACAACTGCTGCCTGTGACTCTATTGCCCGCTATAAAAGGATGCAGGGCTGTAATGTAATGTTCCTCACGGGTACAGACGAGCACGGACAGAAGATAGAGCAGAAGGCAGCCGAGAAGGGCATGACTCCGAAGGAATATGTTGACGGGATAGTAGAGATATTCAAAAAGCTCTGGAGCTATATGAATATCAGCTACGACAGATATATCCGCACGACTGACGATTATCACGTTGAATCGGTACAGAAGATATTCAAGGAATTATATGACAGAGGCTATATCTACAAGGGCGAATACAAGGGCAAATACTGTACTCCCTGTGAAAGCTTCTGGACGGACAGTCAGCTTGTTGACGGCAAATGTCCCGACTGCGGAAGACCTGTTGTCGAAGCGAAGGAGGAGGCATATTTCTTCAAGATGTCACCCTTTGCCGACAGAATAGAAAAGCTTCTTACAGAGACAGATTATCTCCGCCCGAAAACAAGGGCTGTGGAACTGGTGAATAACTTCATCCGTCCCGGTCTTGCCGACCTGTGCGTATCGAGAACAAGCTTTAAGTGGGGTATTCCCGTAACCTTTGACGAAAAGCACGTTGTATATGTATGGATAGACGCTCTTTCAAACTATATTACCGCGCTCGGCTATGAAAACGGTAAATATAATGATTATGATACCTTCTGGCCTGCCGATGTGCATATGGTCGCAAAGGATATCATGCGTTTCCATGCTATAATCTGGCCTGCAATGCTCATGGCTCTTGATCTTCCGCTTCCGAAGCATCTTGCCGTTCACGGCTGGATAACCTTTGACGGAAAGAAAATGGGCAAATCACTTGGTAATGTAATTGATCCCTTTATGCTTGGTGAGCGTTACGGTGCAGACGCTATCAGATATCATATTCTCAGAGAAATGGCTCTCGGCTCTGACAGCTCCTTCTCAAATGAGATAATGATAAACCGTATCAATACCGACCTTGCAAACGGTCTTGGAAATCTTGTATCAAGAACCGTTGCAATGGTAGAAAAATATTTCGGCGGTACGCTTCCCGAGGAAAGAGAAGCCGGAGAATTTGATGATGAGCTTATTGCCGAGGCAACATCTCTGTCCGATAAGGTTGATGACTTTATTGACAAGACACAGCTCAACAATGCCCTTGCTGAAATATTCAAGGTCGTTTCCCGCGCTAACAAGTATATAGACGAAACTACCCCCTGGGTACTTGCAAAGGACGAAACCAAGAAAATACGTCTTGCAACAGTGCTCTATAACCTTCTCGATACGATCAGAATAGTATCAACTCTTCTTTCCGCATTCATGCCGTCAACCATGCCGAAGGTATGGGAACAGATCGGCGCAGGCGAAGCCGAGGTCTCATATGACAAGACCGCGCAGTTTGGTGTACTTCCCGCAAATGTTACAGTACACAAGGGAGAGAT
>CACXDV010000197.1 GCA_902766585.1 uncultured Ruminococcus sp. | reverse complement strand
GCATGGTTTATATATAGTACCCTTCCCGATGACAGTGACGATGCCTTTATCAAATCTCAGTCCGGCGAAGGCAATGACTTTTCAGATTATATTAAAAACAATTATCCCGCTGCCTCCCTTGATTTAGGCGGATTCAGCAGTTGTGCCGCAAACTATTTCATATCAGGAATGGGACCTGTAGATGAAGCTCTTGATATCAACGGCGAATATCCCTTCATATATAAAAGCAAGGAGGGTAACCGCGCCAACAGCCATGATGAAACAGAAGAACAGGCTGCTATGAGAAAGGAATTTTACTATATTAGAAATAAAAACGCTATAGCCGAGCTTATCAGTGAAGGCAAAATCAAAAGCGAGGATGAATTTGACCAATGGTTTGAGGAAAACTGGGTACCCGGCAAGTCGCTTTATGACAGGACATACAGATTCGGCTGCTATGCTCCCTATGACGACTGGTCAATACCGAATGAAAGCGCTTACAGATTCCCCGGACTTACAGCCTTCTTAAAGGAAAGCAGAAATCTTTCTCCTGTCGGCTGGCTCGATGAGGACGGAAATTATTCTTTCTCTGAGGACGCGCTTAATGCTATAAAAAATGAAATAGCCGAGGGACGCCCCGTTACTATCGCCTTCCACGCGACCAGATATCTTCCCGATGAAGAGGAATCGGCGGACAGCCCGATAAATTTTGACCACTGGGCACAGTATTACGCCGGAACAGAGCCTTCTAACCATGCTGTAACTGTAATAGGCTATGATGACAATTACCCGAAGGAATATTTCACACGCACCCGTAACGGCGTTACAGAGGAGGGCAGCACTCCCCCGGCAGACGGCGCATTTATAGTAAAGAACAGCTGGGGCGGAAATGAAAATCCCAAGGATGATCCGAATTATAACGAATGGGGTTATGAGGGCAGCGGTTACTTCTATCTTTCATACTATGACCACAGCATTAGCGATGTATTGTCATTTGAATTTTATCCTCTTTCAGATGAGGATATAGAATCCTACTATATTCATCAGTATGACTTATTGATGTCAGCGTATTATTTTTACGCTGCGAGTTTCGACAAAATAAAATTTGCAAATGTATTCCCCGTGAACGAGGATGCATTTATAAGCCGTATTTACTGCAATACACTTTTTGACAATACGACCGTGAATTATGAAATATATAAAGCTCCCTCTCCCGAAGTGCCGGATTCCGGAACACTTCTTGAAAGCGGTGAAGCAGAGATCTCAAACTCCGGCTGGTACGGCATAGACCTTAAAAACAAATACCTTCTTAAAAATGGCGAAAGCTATTCTGTAGTATTAACTGAAAAAGCTAACTTCTATGATTCAAATATGAATGTTATCCCCGGCTATTGTCTCCCAATTTCAGTAGACAGAGTAAACGATAAGAATAACGGCAAAATTACCAACACTGTTATCAACAAGGGAGAAAGCTTTGCATATTACGAAGGGGACGGGGAATGGGGCGACTTAGCTGAAAATATCGACGATTATAAGAAGTTTCTTTATGATCAGATGGTTTATCTCTACGGCGAGGAATATGCCAATAAGACTTACCCCGGAGGTCATGGGGATGTCATCATTGACAACTTCTCTGTCAAAGCGTATCTTATACCCGCGGAAATGTATAACTGTCCCCACAACAATATGACATCTGTACCGCGTACCGAACCGACTGAAACAGAAAGCGGAAATATAGAGCATTTTATCTGCCAAAACTGCGGTAAATGGTTCTGGGATGAAGACGGAAAACAGGAAATTACCGACCATGATACGGTTATTCTTCCGGCAGTCGGAAAGCAGGAGGAGCCTGTGGAGCCTGTTGAACCGACCGAGCCGACAGAACCGACCGAGCCGACAGAACCGACCGAGCCGACAGAACCGACCGAGCCGACTGAACCGACCGAGCCGGTTGAGCCTGTTCCAAGCAATAAGTCGTCGGAGCAGTCCAACCAGCCAAAGCCTTCACCAAAGCCTTCAACTCCTGTCAATGCTGATATAAATGTGCCTGCAACAGGTGAAGACAGCAGCTTATTCTTTATTCCGGCAATAGCCTTGAGCGGAGCTGTTATATGTATGCTGTTCATTAAAAAAAGAAGAAAATACTATCAGGGCAAAAACTGATCGTTACAACAAAAAACTCCGCTGCTATTACCGGCAGCGGAGCTTTTGTTCCTATTAAGTGTTTTGACGGCAGGGATATGTCAGACTCCCGTTTCTTTTTTCAGCCTTTCACGAACAAGCATTGTCGCAAAGCCGAGAAGATTCTGTCCCTTCCATTTTCTCATATCAAAGCGGTCTTCATCCTTCATTGAAATGCCTATAGCCCATATCTTATCATTTACCGCACATTCTGCAAGCATATTGTTCCCCGTTTTCAGCAGCATATCTCTCAGCTCGGCATTCTGACTGTATTTTGCATAAAGACCGTTATATACTACGATCTGACGGACACCGTTCCAGACAGTATTATTATATTTTTTTACCCTTCTGCCCAACGCCTTGATTTTTGCAGTATTCTCAATTTCCATGACCTGAGCCTTAATATCTTCATCTCCGAAGGTCTCGGCTTTTTTATACATCATATACTGCTCAATAGAGGAAAATTTCACTCCGTCTACTGTAAAATCTGACGGATACCAATTACTCAGCCAGCCGTATTCTTCTCCCGGATTGTGAAAACAAATGATCCTTTCCATGCTTTACCCTCCTTACTGCAGATCTCCGAATTTCTCATGAAGAAAATTCCTATGAGAAAATACTCCTTATAATTCTTATTTTAACATATTATATATTGATTTGTCTACACTGTTTTTTGAGATTTCTGTGCAATTTCAGACAATATAATTTAAAAAGAACGCTCCCGCAAAAAACTTACGGGAACGTTCTTTTATATAGGGGGAACATATAGGTGGAATAAATATTATTATCGGGAGGCTGAAACGGTTTTCAGACTGATACTGTTATTTTTCAATAAATTTGAGGATATC
>CACXDV010000196.1 GCA_902766585.1 uncultured Ruminococcus sp. | reverse complement strand
TTAAAGGGCTGATAAATCCATTTACGGATCCTTATAACGAAAAAATCCTCTGTCTTCTGGACTGTCTGAACAAAAGGCTGCACAAAAAAGATTTCGGGACATTTTATACACCTGAAGCCTACTGCAATAAAGCAGCTGAGCTTGTGGAAACAGCAGTTTCTCGTGTACCCGAAGGAAATGACTATATAATCCTCGACAGATGTGCAGGTACAGGCAACCTCGAAAAGGCTTTGTATAACCGCTTTGACAGAAACGGAGATGAGCTTATCTCCCACTGTGTCGTCAGTACATACGGTTATGACGAATATATAGTACTGCTTGACCGAATCGGAAATGATGTACGAATGGTCATACCGCCTGAAAATGAAACAGTTCCTTCCAATGGAAAAATTATTTCCTCTGATGCACTTACTGAGGAATTTATCTCTTCACATCTTTTAAAAAAATATATTGATGATCCTCTCTGCACAATAATTCTGTTTGAAAATCCTCCGTACAGCGACAGCTCATCAATCACATTTACTGAAAATGACGATGTCTCCAAAAGAGCAGGCTCTTCAAGAAGAGATAAATTTGCTGTTAAAGAATTTAAGCGCCTTGCTCTTCCATATCTTAATGAAAGGCTCGGCGCTGCAAGAGAAAGCTCCAATATTTTTATATGGTCCGGTGTACATTATTACATGAGATATCCTACTGACAGCTGCATTTTCTTTTCTCCTGTTAAATATTTCAAAAATATTGGTCTGCCAAAAAAGAAAATGCTGCAGGGCTTTGCATTCAACAGAAAGTATTTCCATGCAACAGACAGTGTTATTTCCTGTATACTTTGGTCTGCTGAAGATGATATGCTTACCGATGAATGGAAACTCTCTGTATTTGATATTATAGGAGAATGTGCCGAAATCTGCACTGACTGTCCCGAACTGACAATCAGAATGTCACACAAAAGCATATCTGCATTTAACGACAAACGCTGCTTTGAAGATGATACCGAATCGTGGATATCATGCAATCCGGACGGAACAGAATATAAGGGCAGACAAAAAAAGCCTTCGGTATATAATGAAAATATAATAGCTTATATAGCTGCAAACGGATACACTCCCGATGTCAAACACAGATACCTTCTCAGATGCGGCTACAAGACAGGAATTGAGCAATCCTTTGGTTTCTTCCTCAGACGGGACAATTTTCTTTTTATGCTCCCCCTTTGGACTGCTAAAATGTTTCCTCAGGAGAAATGGTTTGAAAAGGATATATATAACAATACCTCTGACGGCGGGGATGCTTATACAAAAGATAATGACTTCCTCAAAGCCTGTCTTATTTTTACCTGCCTGTCGAATCAGAACAAATGTCTGTCATTTACTGCATCTGACGGACGCTTCTACCGCAACGAACTTTGCTTCGACACAACGAATGGTCAGACTGCCGCTTCCTCCGCACTGGATAATTTTTCTCTTGACAGCGATGAGCAGCAGCTTATGGCTGTATGGCACACAATAATTGAGGAATCACGAAAAACTTCACATTATTCCTCAAAAATAACCTATGGCATTCATCAGATATCAACAGAGCTTAACACATTCATAATTAAGGGTAATAAAAAGATTTACGATTATCCGATGCTTAACAGCGCTCTTTCATCCCTTCGCCTCGGACTCAGGCAGTATTACAACACTCATATAACGGAAAAACTGTTCATTTATGAGCTTATTAAATAATTATCACCTGCCTTATGCACTTACGGGGCGTTCTACAAACCACCTTCCGAAACTTGATGCAAACACAGAATGTGTTTTTTCAAAGAACAAAAGCTTTTCCTCTCCTCTGATTACGACTGTATAGCAGTCACCCGTATAATCGCTTCCAAGTGCGGATGCCGGACGAAAATCTCTTATATCCTCTATCTCAAAGCAGCGTCCGTCCGACCATATTATCTTTTTGGGATACATATATCCTGTACAATCAAAAGTAATATCTACATTCACATATATACGCTCATATCTCTGCTTCATAAAAATTTCCCCTTTCTTTGAATTAAGAGAAGTATAACTTCACCTGCTACTGTTATTATAGCATATATATTCAAGAATGTAAAGATAAAATGCACATTATATAATAAAAAAAACGTCCGACTATCGGACGTTTTTTTATTATGGAATTATGATCTGACAATGTTACGCCAATCAAGATCTCCTCTTTCAAGACCATGAATCAGCACTTCACCTGTTGCAATATTTGTAGCAACAGGAATATTATGCATATCGCAAAGGCGAAGCAGGTTCATATCATTAGGCTCGTGCGGCTTCGGATCCAAAGGATCACGAAGGAAAATCAGCATATCTATCTCATT
>CACXDV010000195.1 GCA_902766585.1 uncultured Ruminococcus sp. | reverse complement strand
TTCACCTCTTTATCTCAACAATAACATAAACAGAACAGTAAGTCAATAAAAAGTCAGCCTTACGGCTGACGGGCAATTCATCCCACCGCCTTAGAGGCGGGGGACTTCTTGCCCATTTAGGTTAAAGCGGCTGTTGTATTATTCCGCGTTTTATAGTATAATGTTCTTATTCTTATAAAACGGAGGACATACAAAATGAAAATAACAGATATACTTAATACCCGCAGCATGACACTTTCCTTTGAGGTATTCCCCCCAAAAAAAGAAACGGGTTTTGAAAGCGTTAAAAATGCGACCGAGCAGATCGCAGGCTATAAGCCATCCTTTATGAGCGTTACCTACGGCGCAGGCGGCGGAACGAGCCGGTATACGCTTGATATCGCAAAAAACATAAAGGACCGCTTCGGCGTTCCCACACTTGCCCACCTTACCTGTGTTTCATCGAGCAAAGAGACAGTCCGCAGGCAGATAGACGCGATGAAGGAGGCAGGAATAAAAAATGTAATGGCTCTCAGAGGCGACCTCACGCCCGAGCTTGAAAAAACCGACCGTTCAAAATGGGACTATCAGTATGCGGTACAGCTTATCCGCGAGCTAAAGGAAAATGATGAGGATTTTTGTATCGGCGCAGCCTGCTATCCCGAGATACATCCCGAAAGCGCGAATCAGAAGGAGGATATACTTCATCTTAAGGAAAAGGTCGATGCCGGCGCTGATTTTCTCACTACGCAGATGGTATTTGACAACAATCTCTTCTTCAATTTCATGTATAAGCTTCGTGAGGCGGGAGTTACCGTTCCCGTCATTCCGGGAATAATGCCGATAACTAATGCCGTCCAGGTGGAAAGGGCAATAAAGCTTTCAGGCTCCTTCATGCCGCAGAGATTCAAGAGCATTGTCGATTATTTCGGACAGGATCCCGCATCCATGAAGCAGGCGGGCATCTCCTATGCCACATCACAGATAATTGACCTCTATGCCAACGGTATCACGAACGTACACGTTTATTCAATGAACAAACCCGATGTTGCAAAAGCTATCATGGACAACCTCTCGGATATTCTCGGAAAGGATTTTAACAGATAATAACCCGCGCACCTGCTGTATTCACAAACAGCAGGTGTTTTTTGTGATGAAGCTATTGTTCACATTATATATATAATAATAATTGATTTGTCAGATATCACAAATATTTGTGACATAGTATAAACAAGAGAGAGTGGCTTTTTATGATAGGGTTAAATAAAAAAGCGTCCGCTGTACACCATTATGTACAGCGGGCGTATTTTTTTACATACCGAGATATTTTTTAAGCTCTTCCGTTCTGTCTGTTTTTTCCCATTTTACACCGAGATCCTCGCGTCCCATGTGTCCGTAAGCGGCAAGCTGGCGGTACTGGGGCTTTTTCAGTTCAAGATCTCTTATTATTGCTGCAGGTCTGAGATCGAATACCTTTGATACTGCCTCGGCAAGCTTTTCATCGCTTACCTTGCCTGTACCGAAGCTGTCCGCCATTATAGAAACAGGCTTTGCAACTCCTATGGCATATGAAAGCTGTATCTCGCATTTGTCGGCAAGACCTGCCGCTACAACATTCTTTGCTGCCCAGCGGGCTGCATAAGCGGCGCTTCTGTCAACCTTTGTCGGATCCTTTCCCGAAAAGGCTCCGCCGCCATGCCTTGAATATCCTCCGTAGGTATCAACTATTATCTTTCTTCCCGTAAGTCCCGAATCGGCAGCAGGGCCTCCGAGAACAAAACGTCCCGTAGGGTTGACAAGTATCCTTGTTTTTTCATCCATAAGCTCTTCGGGGACAACAGGATCAATAACATACTTTATCAGGTCGGCGCGTATCCTGTCAAGCGATGCCTCCTCGGCGTGCTGTGTAGAGATAAGAACAGTATCAATGCGTACAGGCTTTCCGTCATCATATTCGACCGTTACCTGAGTTTTTCCGTCCGGACGGAGATAAGGCAGGGTATTATCCTTTCTTACCGCCGCAAGACGCTTTGCAAGCCTGTGAGCAAGAGAGATGGGCAGAGGCATAAGCTCGGGAGTCTCATTGCAGGCATAGCCGAACATAATGCCCTGATCTCCTGCACCTGTAAGATTAAGCGCATCCTCCTCACCCTCACGATATTCATATGAGGAATCAACACCCATGCATATATCGGGCGACTGAGAATTAATTGAGGATATGACCGCACAGGTATTGCCGTTAAAGCCGCATTCCGGACGGTCATAGCCTATTTCATTTACGACCGAACGGGTTATCTTGTCGATATCGGCGTAGCAGTCGGTGGTGATCTCTCCCATTACATGGATCATACCTGTTGTTGCAGTCACCTCACAGGCAACATGAGCATTGGGATCAGCTTCGAGGATACTATCAAGTATAGCGTCTGATATCTGATCGCATATCTTATCGGGATGTCCCTCTGTGACCGATTCCGAAGTAAAAAACATTTTAGCCATTATTTCTTTCCTTTCCTTTTACCGGCAGTTTACTGCCCGCATCCTGTTATAAATTCGAGAGCATCATCAGGATCACCGTAATATCCCGCATAAAGCTCTATTCCCTCTTCATCGAGGAGACTTTCCTCCTCATTTCCTATCCTTCCGCAGATAACACCGTCTGCATCAAGCAAACCGAGAAGCCCGACAGTCTGTTCAAGGTCTCCCTGCATAGTACCTACTATTTCGGAGCAGATAACCCTTCCGTTTTCGATATCGTATACCTTAAAGCACCTCGCTGAAAGAAAGCTTTCGGTAATGCAGTTATTATCCTTATCAAAGGCAGCAGCTATTTTTATCATTGCTTACATTTTCTCCGGCTCGGGATAATCAACGCCGAAGGTCTCAACTGTAACGCTTGCCATTACCTGAGGAATAATGGGACGGTCACTCGGATCTGTCTGTTCAGCGGCTATCTTGTTCACAACATCCATACCCTCTGTTACCTTGCCGAAGGCAGCATACTGTCCGTCAAGATGAGGAGCAGCCTTATGCATGATAAAGAACTGTGAGCCTGCCGAATTGGGCATCATTGAACGAGCCATTGAAAGAACTCCCTCTGTATGTTTAAGGTCATTCTTAAAGCCGTTCTGTGAAAACTCACCCCTGATATGATATCCCGGGCCTCCCATACCTGTTCCCTCGGGACAGCCGCCCTGAAGCATGAAATTTCTGATAACTCTGTGGAAAACGAGTCCGTTGTAAAAGCCCTTATTGATAAGGCTGATAAAATTGTTTACTGTATTCGGAGCTATTTCGGGATAAAGCTCTGCTTTGATAACATCGCCGTTTCTCATTGTAATTGTCACTATAGGATTAGCCATAACAAAAACCTCCATAAATTTTTTATTTTTTGCAGTTGCCTGCCCACATCATTATAAACTACATATCAGAATTAATCAATACCATATTAAGTTCCGGTTTCACGAGCGCTTATTTAAGTCCAGAATGTACAGGGACATTGTATCACGAAAGCCGAGCCTTTTATAAAAATTCTCATTCAGGTCAATATCTCTGGCAAGCAGTATTCTCCTGTTTCCGAGCATATTCACAAGCGACAGTACGACCGCGCTGCCGAAGCCCTGTTTTCTTGCCTCTTTTCCTGTGCATACCGCTCCTATCACGGCGGTATCCTCCGTCATTGCCGCTGTCATGGCAAAGGAACAAAGTCTGTCATTTCTGTACAGACCGCAGCACAGGGCATTTCCGTGTCTCAGCTTATGTGAGGCATCGAGCATAAAATCCTCATATGCGGGACATACAAAGCCCTGACCTTCACATTTTTTCATAAGCTCATATGCCTGAACAAGAGGTACATCAGTTTCTGTGCGTGTATCCTGAGGCAAAACTGCCTTCCTGATCTCTCTGCATTCCATTACAGCTCCGACAGCTCCTGCCTCATAAAACGGACGGTCAAATGATACTGCTGCCGCGCCTGTCATTTCAATAAAGCCCCTGAGCTCTGCAGCATCCGTTCCTCCGGACATAACAACTGTCATATCAGCTCCGTATTTCACCGCTGCCGAGGTCATTCTGCCGTCCGAATACTGCGCCCAAAGGTCAATTATATTCCCATATCCGCCATAGCCCTCCACAAGACACAGCAGTCTGCAGCCGCATATCCCCTGTGACCTGCACAGGTCTTTCAGTTCACTCCTGAAGCCCGTATCAGCCATTTTCTGAGCATCAATATAAATTATCATGCTCCTGCCGCCATTTTCTCAGCAAGAGCCTTTACAAGCGCTATAAGATTTTCAGCATCGCTTACGGAAATAAGACTTTCGCTTGCATGAAGATAACGGCACGGCACAGATACAGCAGCCGTTCTTACTCCGCCTCTTGAAATATGTATCACACCGGCATCATTTCCTCCGGCTATCATAGTTTTTGTCTGTACGGGTATATTCATTTCATCTCCAAGCCTCATAGCAAGGCGATAATATTCCTTGTCGTATATTGTCGAACGGTCCATAAATGAAACTACCGGACCTTTACCGACAAGACATACCCTTTTTTCTCCCTCAACACCGTGAAGATCGCCTGCCGTAGTTGCCTCAATCACAATAGCACAGTCCGGATCGACTGTATAGGCGGCAGTCCTTGCGCCCCTCAGCCCTATCTCCTCCTGAACGCAGAATACAAAATTCATATCATAAGGCAATTCCGATTTGATAAGCTCTGTCAATACAAGACATCCGAAACGGTCATCTATAGCCTTGCTGATTATACGGCTGTCATTCCTGTCATAGAAGCTGTCAAATATTATGCTGTCGCCTATGCTTACATATTTTTCCGCTTCCTCCCTTGATTCCGCGCCGATATCAATAGTCAAAGAGGATACCTTGGGGGGCTTGCCCTTTTCATCGGCTTTAAGAAGGTGTACAGGCTTGCTGCATACCACTCCGGGAAGCTTATCCCTTCCAACTAACACCTGTCTTGCAAAAACAGCGCTGTCATTTATCCCTCCGACACATTCAAAGCTGAGCTGACCGTCACTGTCTATATCCGTAACGATAAAGCCGACTTCATCCATATGCGCCGAAAGCATCAGCTTTTTAGCCGGTCTTTGACTGCCCTTCTTAAAGACAAGGATATTTCCGAGCGCATCTGTTCTGATATCATCAGCAAAGGGAGTAATTTCTTTAAGTATTATTTCTCTTACCTCGTCCTCATCGCCCGATATCCCGCCTGCGGTACAAAGTCTTTTCAGAAGCTCCCAATCAGTCACCGTTCATGCCTCCCCTCTTAACATACGCGGCAAGCAGTGCTGCGGTATCTTCTATATCATTCAGGGACACTGTTTCCGTCTGCGTATGCATATTTTTCTCTGGTACGGATATAAGCCCGCACGGTACTCCTCCGCGTGTTGCGGAAATAGCATCGGCATTAGTTCCCGTTGCGCCGCCGTCTGTCTCATAATCGAAATTTATATTCATTTCACGCGCAATTTTAATAAGCCTGTTTGATATTTTTCTTGAAAGCACGGGAGAAATAGTAATTATCGGTCCGCCGCCCTGTTTTCCGCTCTTATCCGAGGGTACGCCGCTCTGTTTTGCAAAGCCGACGTCAACTGCGACCGCTTCATCAGGCTCCAGCATAAATGCGGCAGTCCTTCCTCCGCTTTCATTTGTTTCCTCCTGTGAAGAGAACACAAGCGAAAGCCTGCATGGAAGCTCTTCACCGTTCAAAATCTCCGCGCATCTTATAAGTACGGCACAGCCTGCGCGGTTATCAAGTCCCGATACTGCCGCCTTGTTTCCGAGAAGGGTACGAAATCTGCTTTTCACCAGGATCCTGTCGCCTGAAAGGACATTTTCCTTTACATATTCAGCAGACATTCCGGTATCTATCCAGATATTGTCCCGTGTAATGCCCTCATCGTCCTTTGAAAGATGAGGCGGTACGGAGCATATCACGCCCATAATATCATCAGCAGCGCCGCTTGCTTTTATAGCAACGGCACTTCCGGAAAGCGTTCTCAGGTCGATACCGCCGACAGGTTCAGCCTTGATAAAGCCCCTGTCATCTATATAAGTAACTATAAGACCTATCCTGTCAATATGTGCATCGAGCATTATATGGGGTTCATCGTCAATATTGCCTGTACGGGCAATGATCGTACCGTTGTCCATGCTGATGATTTCCATATTTTCAGGCAGAAGCTTTTTAATAATATCCGCCATTTCATCTTCATTACCCGAAACGCCTTTTTCAGCGCAAAGGAGCCTCAGTATTTCCGTCATATCCATTTTCTGATTATCCTTTCACTTAAGCTCATTTACTATCTTCTTAAAGTGAAGTCCCTTTTCCGCAAAATTCTTATACATATCAAAGCTTGCGCTTGCGGGCGACATAGCAACGATATCTCCCTCAACAGCATTTTTCCTTGCCTGAGCGACAGCCTCCTCCATATCAGACACTCTGATGATTTTCGGATTGTCCTCACAGTAATCGGGAGACGCTTTTGCTGCCGCTTCAATTTTATCTGCTGTTGCGCCGAAGAGGATAAGCACCTTTACAGTCGAGGGTACGACCTTTCCCATTTCATCATAGGGTATTTTCTTATCATATCCTCCGGCGATAAGTATTATCTTCTGTTCAAAGAGTGAAAGCATACCCTTAACTGTTCTTGTGGGGCTTGTACCGATAGCATCGTTATAGTATTTTACTCCGTCCAGCACGCGGACAAGCTCAGCGCGGTGTTCAACTCCGCCGAATTCCTCAGCTACCCTTTTGATAGTTTCCTTATCAGCCATACCCCAGACAGCGCATATGGCTGCAAGATAGTTTTCAAGATTATGAAGACCGGGTATCTTAATATCGGAAGCCTTCATTATAACAGTTTCTTTTCCGTATTCGTTCATAACTATCTCACCGTTTTCATTAAGAAAGGCGCCGTTTGACACCTTGCTTCTGCGGGAAAAGAGATAAGTTATTCCTCTTGTTTCCTCAGCGAAGGAGAGGGATAATTCGTTATCAAGATTAAGCACAGCTCTTCCGAAAGCATTCTGATGAAGGACAATATTTTTCTTTGAGTCGATATATTCCTGCATATCCTTATGGATATCGAGATGATTGGGTGCAAGATTTGTCACAACAGCAATATCGGGGCTTTTTCTCATTGATATGAGCTGGAAGCTTGAAAGCTCCACAACTGCAACATCATCGGGCTTTACCTCCTCAATTTCGGGGAGGAGGGGCTTGCCGATATTTCCGCCGAGACGGACATTATATCCCTGAGCCTTAAGTATCTCAGCAATAACGGAGGTAGTGGTAGTTTTTCCGTCGCTTCCGGTAACCGCTATTATCTTACAGGGGCAGAGGTCAAAGAAAACTTCCATTTCGCTTGTAACAACTGCTCCATTATTTCTTGCCTCAACAAGCTCCGGCATATAGAATTTCATACCGGGTGTACGGAAAATTATATCCGCGCCGAGATTTTTGAGGTAATCATCTCCAAGGCGAAGCTCTGCGCCGTATTCCTCAGCTAACTGTGCATTTTCACCGAGAGCTTCTCTATCGCGTTTATCGCAGGCAAGTACATTTGCCCCATACTTTTTAAAAAGCCTGATAAGAGGAAGATTACTTCCCCCAATACCGCAGAATGCAACGGTCTTTCCCTTTACTGACTCAAAAAACGATATTATCTTATTATCCATACCAGAATATCCTTTCTCCGATTTATCACGGCATATTTTCAACTACCCTATTATATGACAAACAACCAAAAAAATCAAGCGGCGCAGTCCCTGCGCTCTGTTGTTCGCGCTTTAGTTCAGTAGTACATATGCTTTAGTTGCGCGAAGATACTTCTGCAACAATTCAAGTTCAGTAATTGCTTAAGCTGTTTCTTTTGCATTTCTGCTATTGGCTAAATTATTTTTATTACGTTTGTGTTCAAATAAAATCGGCTGTTATAGCACCTTAATTGATGTTATAACAGCCGTTTTTATATTGATTATTGTCCTGTAAAATTGAAACAGCAAAACGAATCAGGATAACCACAATTGAACATTGCACATTGTACATTGTCAAGAGATTGCTTTTTTGAATCTTGTGTAGAAGACTATAAAAGCTACTACTGAAAAGAATGCAAGCACGCCGGCAAATGCCCAGAAGTAATTAAAGAAGCTGCTGAAATAGCTGACAAATAAATTATATAATGAACGCGTACCGATACTTGCCTTTCCGACAATACCCGTAATGCCGACAACTGCGGGAATAACCGCAACCGTCAGAGCAGCGCCTGTCGTACCGTAGCAAATGTATCTGTATCTGCGATGCTTGTATTCGTTGGTAAAGTATATTATTGCAATTATTCCTGCTGAAAGCACAGCAAATGCTATTTCTGCTATTCTCAGCGGTACATCAAGCTTTTTGATGTAGTTTCCGATAACCGAAAAGAAGGGTACAGTTACGTGCGCTACATATATCTCAGATGCTTTATCCACAAGATAAATGAGGTTTGCCTCACTCGCCTTGCTTTTATCAATATTATTTTCTTCAATATACGCTTCAAGTGCGCTGAGCATAGATTGTTTGAATTTTGTGGTGTTTACTAATGTTGAGCCTTCCGAATAAAACGCATCAACATATTCACTCTCAATTTCGATAAAATCAAAGTCTTCAACAAATTTATCGACAAAATCATCTGAAAGACCGCTGGCGTGTCCAAGGTTTTTCAGTTTATCCGCAAATTCTTCCTTAATAAATTGATAATAGGCTGTCGAGGACATCGCGTTTTTCATAAAATCAGGCGAAAATATCGTAACTCTGATAATCAGACTTAATGATAAAAAGAAAAGGCATACCGACAGCACAAACGAAAGAAATATATAGACAAGTCTTTTTATTCTTTCTTTTTTCTTATTTTTTTTATGTGACATACAGCACCACCTCAACTATTCTTATCAATAACAGGACCGGAAACCGGCTTTGCATAAACAAAGCATCTGTATGGTGTAAGTCCAAGCTCATCAAAAGGATAACAGGTGTACATGATAAGATTCTCATGATCTGCAAGAAGGTCATAAGCTGTTTTATCTGTATTGAGCTTGACCTGAACATCGGTTATCTCATATGTATAGTTTCCGTAGCTGGTACGGATCTTTACCTTCTGTCCTGCCTTTGCATATTTAAGTCCGTTAAAGTAGGTATTGTTATGTCCTGCAACTATAATTGTCTTACCGTAGCCCGGTATAAAGCTTCCGGAATAAACTCCTACACCGTTATTCAGCTGCACATCTCCATCGCCAAAAAACATCTGGTTCTTTATCTGACAATCATCAATGATAAGCTCACCAAAAAGATCTCCATACATCGGATACTGTATGCTCGATATAGGTACTGTTTTCTGTGTCTGGGGCTTATCGGGATCGTATTCATCCTCATCCTCCGCTACCGGTACGAAGATATTGTCATAATTTCCGTTTGAAGAATAACCCGAACCTGAAAAAAACAGACTGCTGAATGACAGCAGACCATAATACGACGGATATACAACCGCTGTGCACATTCCAAGAATGACTACACAAAAGATAATGGGAAGAATTATGAAATTCTTCCCATTTATCGTGCGATGTGAGGAGTGATGCTTATGCATCAACAGACTCCTTCTTAGAAGTCTTGAACAGGTAGATAC
>CACXDV010000194.1 GCA_902766585.1 uncultured Ruminococcus sp. | reverse complement strand
GTATTTGCCGCTGTCGGAGTAAGCGCTGCGGAACCATCGGAAGTGTCAGAAGTATCAGAAGTATCGGAAGTTTCTGAAATTTCCGAGGTATCCTATAATACGGAGGAAAGCTCAGAGCCTGAGCAGCAGAACCTTACGGCATCTTTATCAATCTCATCGGAAAGTATTCATGAGGGAGATACATTTACTCTGAATATTAATGCAGAAGGCGGTACAGGAAAGTACATTTACAGCATTGAATGTAAAAGAAAGGATACAGACGAGGTAGTTGTATCCAAAAGATCATACAAACCGGATTTCAATATCCGGCTCGATAAAACGGGCATCTACAGCATAACCGCAGCTGTCACCAATAACGGCAATACAGCCTCCGATGAAAAAAACATCACTGTAAATGCAGCCTTGCCGCTTGCAGACAACGGTACAAAACTGAACCATAAAAAGGTTTTGCCCGGATCGGAAATCACAGTAATACCATCCTTCACAGGCGGCAAAAAGCCATATAAATATCGCTGCATACTTACAGATCTTACAACAGGGACTGAAATCGAACGCACGAATTTTGAGGCAGTATCTTCCGTAAAGCTTACTCTGCCCGAAAATAAAGCGGCACATTATCAGATAAAAACCATAGCTAAGGACGCAAAATCAAATGTTGTTTATACCATTTCAAATGTTGCGGCATATAAGGAGTATTCGTCTTCGATCTCTCTTAAAAAAAGTACGGTAAGCTCAAATGCCGTCAGAGTAAACGGAAATGTTACTCTTACCGCCAATGCATCGGGCGGTACTGCGCCATACAAATTCCTTTATTCATACAGTAAAGGTACAGGAAAATGGATCTACCCCGAACGCAAATACGGCTATTCTCCCTCTGCATCTTTAAAGCTGCCTGCATCAACAGGAAAGTATACGCTCAGAATAAGCATGAAGGATTTGAATGGTAATTATACCGAGAAGCTTTTCCCTGTCGAGGTAAAGAATTTTACAGTTGAAAATTCCTTTATTACATCCAAAAATGGATTTGTTAAAAACAATATCAGACTGACTGCTGTTCCCCAATGCCAGAACGGTGATGTAAAATTTGTTTATATGTATCGTTTACAAGGCGGTGAGTGGGTAAAGGACGGCGAACAGACAAGTGATACTATCCATAATTTCATTTTTGACACTCCGGGCAAATACGATATATGCGTTAAAGCAACAGATAATAACGGCGCAGGCAATACCGTTGAAAAATCCTTCTCCGTTGATATAGTGGAGCTTGATATAACGGGTTCTTATGTTGACAAGACCTATGCCGCCATCGGAGATGTAATAACCCTTACCTCTTCTGTCAAAAACAACTGCGGTTCCGTCAAATATCATTATTCCTATCATACAGAAGGTCAGCCTTGGATATACAAGGGCGATTACACGACAGATTCAAAATATCAGTTCAGCTTCAAATATCCGGGAACATATTATCTCAGAGTCGGTGTGAAGGACAAAAAAGGAACCGGCATTTATAAAGAAAAGCAGTTTAAGGTCAGCGTTTATGATCCTAATGCAAAAGCAATCAGTTCTTCAACCTTCATGCAGAAGGAAGCTAACTGGAAAAGCTCAAGCATATGCGCCCTTCCTGCGGGAAGCAAGGTAACAGTTGTTGAAACCGTCGGCAGATGGTATCATGTATTCTCCAACGGCAAAGAAGGATATGTCTACAACAGAGCTATGGGAGCAGGAAGAAATTACAACAGTATTTCAACCTCGACACTTCCGGCAATTGCAGACGATATATTATTTGAAAGAGGCAAGGAAGTAAGAACTCTTTTCAATTATGTAAACTCTATGGGTTATCGTGCAATAAGAACTGATACCCTTGAAAATCTCTGTGTACATATACTTACCTATCGTTCCGGAGCCTGCTATCATCGTGCTGCGCTGCTTTACTATCTGCTTGACATGGCAGGCTATGAGGTCATAAGAGTAAATGACGCCATAGATATGTACACAGGCGGCGGTCCGCACAACTGGTGTATAATCAAAACTCAAAACGGTTGGAGACATATTGATCCCACACCCGTAACAGGACTTCCTGTAATGTATCTTGTAAAAGATTCGGCTAT
>CACXDV010000193.1 GCA_902766585.1 uncultured Ruminococcus sp. | reverse complement strand
CGGAAAGCTTCCTGAGCGTCCGATAGGCGTATATACAGATTGTCTGCCGCAAAAGGGAGTGAGCTGCATAACAGAAGGCGGACTTCCGCTTAATACAGCAGGTCAGCTTCAAAGCGGAGTTTATGAGGTGCCGGGAAATGTCAGCTCACAGTTTATTACAGGACTGATGCTTGCTCTTCCTCTGCTGCCGGGTGACAGCGATATTATTCTTACCTCACCGTTACAGTCAGCAGGCTATATAGATATGACAAGGGATATAATGAAAAGCTTCGGCGTAACAGTTGATGTCACGGATAAGGGGTGGCATATCCCCGGAGGACAGAGCTATTGTCCTCAGAATTTTACTGTGGAGGGCGACTGGTCTCAGGCTGCATTTTTTATGACGGCTGCCGCGCTTGGGGGAACAATAACAATAGATAACCTTTCAATGTCCTCGTGTCAGGGGGATAAGGCTTGTGTTGAGATATACAGAAGGCTCGGCGCTTCTGTTGAAGAAAAGGACGGGAATATAATCATTTCCCCCGGCAAGCTGAGAGGACAGACAATAGATGCGAGGGATATACCGGATATGGTGCCGGCATTGTCTGCAGCAGCGGCTCTTGCCGAGGGTACTACCGTAATAAAGGGAGCTGCGCGTCTGCGTATAAAGGAATGTGACAGGCTCAGGGCTATGACGGACGGACTCGGAAGGCTCGGAGCTGATATTACCGAAACTGAGGACGGGCTTATTATTAATGGAGTACCGGAATTGAGCGGGGGCAAGGCCGAGGGATATAACGATCACCGTATAGTAATGTCACTTGCCGCAGCAGCGGTAAAAAGCAGAGGAGATATCATTATTTCCGATATGGAAAGCATTAATAAATCTTATCCCTCATTCTTTGAGGATTACAGGTCATTGGGAGGAAAAGCGGATGTCATCATGGGGTAATTCTGTAAAAATATCCATTTTCGGCGAAAGTCACGGAAGGGGCATAGGCGTTGTTATTGACGGACTGCCTGCGGGGGCGGAGCTTGATATGGACGGTATATATATTCAGATGGCAAGGAGAGCGCCCGGAAAGGATAAGACTGCAACCCCCCGTCTTGAAAAGGATATTCCTGAAATAATGTCAGGCGTTCTTGAAGGAAGGACAACAGGCGCGCCGCTTTGCGCTGTTATACAAAATACAAATACCCGTTCGGGAGATTACGGGAATGTACTTTCATGTCCGCGCCCCGGTCATGCGGATTATACCGGCAGCATAAGATATGACGGATTCAATGATATAAGAGGCGGAGGTCATTTTTCCGGAAGGCTGACGGCGCCGCTTACCTTTGCCGGCGCTGTATGCCGTCAGATACTCGAAAAAAAGGGTATTTCTGTTGCCGCGCATATAGCTTCGATAGGAAATGTATATGACAGCCGTTTTGATCTGGTAAACATTCCGGAGGAGCTTATAATTCGTCTGAATAATTCTTCCTTTGCTCTTATCAATGAAACAATGGAGGAGCAAATGAGGGCGCTTGTTGAGGAATGCAGAATGTCCCTTGACAGTATAGGCGGAACGGTAGAATGTGCTGTTGTCGGTATGCCCGCGGGAATTGGATCGCCTATGTTTGAAGGAATAGAAAATGTCATAGCGTCGATCGTTTTCGGTATACCAGCGGTCAAGGGGATCGAATTCGGCGCCGGCTTTGCCGCTTCTGAGATGAGGGGCAGCGAAAACAATGATGAATTCTATTATGAAGGCGATACCGTAAAGACACGCACAAATAATCACGGAGGCAGCCTCGGAGGTATCAGCTCAGGTATGCCTGTGATATTCCGCGCTGCTATAAAGCCGACGCCTTCTATCGGAAGAGAACAGAATACGGTCGATCTTGTAAAGCATGAGGATTCTGTGCTGAGTATACACGGAAGGCACGATCCATGCATAGTGCCGAGAGCAGTTCCGGTCATTGAGGCAGCCGCCGCAGTTGCCGTTCTGGATATGCTGATGCAGTCAGGAAAGCTTTGATATACAAAAGAAAGGGAAGAGGAAAGATGAGTTTAAAGCCTATAAGAGATGAAATTGATTCTATCGACAGCGAACTGATAGAGCTTTTCAGAAGAAGAATGGACTGCTCCAGAAGGGTAGCCCAGTATAAAATGGAAAACGGAATGGAAATATTCAATCCCGAGCGTGAAAGTCAGGTATTGGATAATGTTGAAAAGAGAGCAGGTGAATACGGAGGAAGCGCAAGGCTGCTTTATGCAACAATAATGGAGCTGAGCCGCGCCGTACAGCATGATATGCTCGGCAGCGGAGCAGATCTCAAGAACCGTATTATGAATGCTTCGCCTGAAATACCGTTTGATTCGGACAGCATCCGTGTTGCCTGCTTCGGTGTTCCGGGTACATATGCACACAGGGCGGCAATGAAGGTATTCCCGAATTGCAGACCGGAATTTTATTCACCGTTCAGGGAGGTTTTCGGCGCGATACTCAACGGTCAGGCAGATTTCGGAGTAGTTCCTATCGAAAACAGCTCAGCCGGCTCCGTTACGGCAGTCTACGACCTTATGCTCAAATACAGGTTCCATATTGCAGCGGCTGCGGATATTCCGGTGGATCATTGTCTTGCTGCTCCGAAGGGCGCAAAATTAGAGGATATCAGGACGGTATATTCGCATGAGCAGGCACTCTCACAGTGCTCGGATTTTATAAATTCCCGCAGCGGGATAACGGCAAAGGAGCACGTCAGCACAGCTCAGGCAGCAAAATTTGTTTCCGAGGAAAATGACATGACCGCTGCTGCGATCTGTTCAAGCGATGCCGCTGAAAAATACGGTCTTGATGTCATACTTACAGGCTTTCAGAATAATCCCGATAATACAACGAGATTTATTGTATTTTCAAGGGATATGTATATTGAGCAGGGCGCTGATAAGATAAGCCTTTGCTTTTCACTTCCCCATGTTACAGGCTCGCTTTATAATGTGCTTTGCCGTTTTGCGGCTCACGGGCTTAATCTTACAAAGATAGAATCCCGCCCGATATGCGGCAAGACCTTTGAGTATATGTTTTATCTTGATTTTACCGGAAGCATTAAAAACAGGAATACCATAGGCCTTATCTGCGCTCTTTCGGATGAGCTTACGGAATTTTCCTTCCTCGGCAACTATAAGGAAAAATAAAACGGAATTATCAGCGACAAGGCGAAAATGTCTGCCGCTGATTTTTAGTATTTGCTGTTGACAAATCAGCCCGGATGTTGTATAATTTTCTTCGTCAGCGAATAGCTGAAAAATGCTGGTGTAGCTCAGTCGGTAGAGCAGCTCATTCGTAATGAGCAGGTCGGGGGTTCGAGTCCGTTCACCAGCTCTTGAACCGTATCCGCTTCCGGATGCGGTTTTTTATATAAGAATGATTATAAATTATCCTTCTGATATTATCTAAAATGACTAAAGAAATTGATATATTTCGTTATATGTGTAAATAAAATAAAATATGTAAAAATATTTGTATTTACCTATGGATTTTTTGGAAAAAATATGTTATCATCTATGGTGGTGATTCGTTTTGATGCGATCCCCGGTAATACCGGAAATTATAAATTTCTCTTTCTATGAAGGAAAAGAGATATAACAAATCGTAAAGGGTGTTTAAATAATGATCGGAAAAAGAATGATATTCGTAACCTCTCCTCCGGCTTGCGGAAAGACGAAGCTTTCAAAGAAGCTGGCAACTGCTATAAAGCATATAGTATATCTTGATAAGGATACTCTTATCCCTCTTTCAAAGCAGATATTTGCTGTTGCAGGTCAGCCCTATAACAGAAGCTCGGAGTTCTTTGAAAAGGAGATCCGTGACTACGAATATGATGTAATACTTGATCTTGCCTTTGAGGCTCTTAAATATGAGGATCTTGTAATGGTTAATGCTCCTTTTACACAGGAGATACGCGATAATGAATATATAGCAAATCTCAGAACAAAGCTTAAGGATTACAACGCAAAGCTTTCTGTTATTTGGATAGTGACTGATCCTGAGGTTTGTCATCAGAGAATGATAGACAGGGCTTCGGACAGAGATACATGGAAGCTTGCACATTGGGATGAATATCTTAGCAGTGTAAATTTCAATATTCCCGAGAATCTCAGAGATCCCGAGGATGAGTATGCGCTTCTGCTTTATCATAATTCCACTGATGAGATGGCAGCCGAGGATTTTGCAAAGCTGCTGGATATTTTTGAGGAATGATGCGTCTTTGATGAATGGCGGCATATTGCGGCTTTAGCGGTATATCTACACCCTGAAGCCGCTTTAATCGTTATATAGCCATATATAGAGAAAGGAAAAAGAATCATGTTCAGAGAAAACATTTACCGCACAAAATACTGCGGGGAATTAAGAGAATCAGATATCGGTTCAGATGTAAGAGTGGCAGGCTGGGTGGAGAATATCCGTGACCACGGCGGCGTAATTTTTCTTGATATACGCGATCATTACGGTAT
>CACXDV010000192.1 GCA_902766585.1 uncultured Ruminococcus sp. | reverse complement strand
CGAACAGGAAATGCTCGATAAAATAGGCTATATTGCAGACTATGAAGGACGATCTGTAAATAGTCATATTCTTGTATTGATCAGGGAGAACATAAAAGCATTTGAGCAGGAAAACGGAGACATTACAGGTGAAATAAATCCAGCCGTAAATGTCAAGCCAACAAGAAAAAATTAGAATTCAAATAAAAAAAGCAGGAGCATCAACCTTTATTTCAAGGTTTGATACTCCTGCATTTGTTTAAAAACCGGGAACTCACCACTGTGGCAGGTTCCCGATATTTTTATATATTTTTGTGAAAATAACTTACTCCCATTCAATAGTAGCCGGAGGTTTAGAGGTAATATCATAGACGACTCTGTTAACGCCGCCGACCTCATTGATAATACGGTTAGAAATTTTTTCAAGGACATCATAAGGCAGTCTTGCCCAGTCTGCTGTCATAAAATCGTCGGTAGTAACAGCTCTGAGAGCAACGGTACTGTCATATGTTCTGCCGTCGCCCATAACTCCGACGCTTCTCACATTAGTAAGAACGGTAAAATACTGGTGAGTAGTCTTATCGAGACCGTTAGCGGCAAATTCCTCGCGCATGATAGCATCAGTTTCTCTCAGGATATGGAGTTTTTCCTCGGTAATATCGCCAATGATACGGATAGCGAGACCCGGACCGGGGAATGGCTGTCTCCAGACGAGAAACTCAGGTATACCGAGTTCAAGACCTGCCTTGCGAACTTCATCCTTAAAAAGATATCTCAGCGGCTCAATAATACCCTCAAAGCCGATATTTTCCGGCAGACCGCCGACATTATGATGAGGCTTGATTGCGGCGGCATCGCCTACGCCGCTTTCGACAACATCGGGATAGATAGTACCCTGACAAAGGAAATCTATCTGACCGAGTTTTTTCGCTTCATCCTCAAATACGCGGATAAATTCCTCACCTATTATTTTTCTCTTTTCATTCGGATCGGATACTCCCTTAAGAGCCGTGAGGAATCTTTCCTGAGCATTCACTCTGATAAGGTTCATATCAAACTGCTCTTTGAAAACCTTCTCGACATTGTCTCCCTCATCCTTGCGAAGAAGTCCGTGGTCAACAAATACGCAGGTAAGCTGTTTTCCTACAGCCTTATGTACAAGTACGGCAGCGACAGAGGAATCCACTCCGCCCGAAAGCGCACAGAATACCTTCTTATCGCCTATCTGTTTTTTAAGCTTTGCTATTGTATCCTCTACAAAGCTGCTCATTTTCCAGTCAGCCGTACAGCCGCAGGCATTGTAAAGAAAATTCCTTATATAAAGCATACCCTCGGCAGTATGATTTACCTCGGGGTGGAACTGCAGTCCGAAAAAGTTCCTTTTGATATCCTCCATAGCGGCAACAGGACAGCTTTCGGATATACCCGTTATCTTAAAGCCATGCGGTACCTTTGAAATGCGGTCGGTATGGCTCATCCAGCATACACTCTTTTCCTGTGCCCTATGGAACATAAGTGAAGAGGTATTGAATTCGACCTCTGTCTTGCCGTATTCTCTTACGTCACTGCTCGTAACCTCTCCGCCAAGCGTCTGAGCCATAAGCTGTGCGCCGTAGCAGATACCGAGTATCGGCACTCCAAGCCCGAATACTGCCTTATCACATTTTGGTGCGTTTTCGTCATATGTGCTGTTCGGACCGCCCGAGAAAATTATTCCGTTATAGCCACCTGCCTTTATCTCCTCAACAGGCATCTTATACGGCTTAAGCTCACAATATACATTACATTCTCTTACCCTTCTTGCAATAAGCTGACTATACTGTCCGCCGAAATCAAGGATAAGCACCTTCTGATGTTTCTTTTCCATTATTCATCTTCCTTTCCCTTGCACATATCAGAGATATATGCCGCGGCACTATACAGCACCATTAAACCCGCACCTGATCATCTGTAAATAATATCCTCACGCTTCGGACCGTTGGAGATCATAGTAAACGGTACTCCTACAGCCTTCTCTGCAAATTCAATGTATTTTCTGCAATTTTCGGGAAGCTCCTCATATTTCCTGATTCCCCTGATATCGCAGTTCCAGCCGGGAAGCACTTCAAGAACAGGCTTTGCTCTCTTGAGCTTTGTTGTTGAGGGGAAATATTCTATCCTCTCGCCATCAAGCTCATAGGCAACGCATACAGGTATCTCCTTAAGATATCCCAGCGCATCAAGAACGGTAAATGCTACCTGTGTAGCGCCCTGTACCTTACAGCCGTAACGTGTTGCAACAAGGTCAAGCCAGCCCATTCTTCTCGGTCTGCCTGTTGTTGCGCCGTATTCGCCTCCGTCTCCGCCTCTCTTGCGAAGCTCCTCAGCCTCTTCACCAAAAATTTCGCTGACAAATTCGCCTGCGCCAACTGCGCTTGAATATGCCTTAACGACAGTGATTATATCCTTTATCTCATAGGGCGGGATTCCTCCTGCTCCTACCGCGCCATAGCCTGCGATAGTATTCGAGGATGTAACCATGGGATAAATACCGAAATCCGTATCCTTAAGCGAGCCGAGCTGACCTTCAAGAAGTATATTCTTCCCGCTGATAACAGCATCATGCACAATATCAAAGGTATTTGCAACATAAGGTTCAAGAGCCTTTTTATACTCCATAAGCTTTGCAAACATCTCATCTGCGCTTATAGGCTCCTTATGATAAACATTTGTCACAATCGCATTCTTTACCTCAAGTATGCGCTCAAGCTTATCTCTCAGACCTGCCTCGTCATCAAACAGTTCGTTTACCTGGAAGCCGATTTTTGAAAACTTATCCGAATAGAAGGGAGCGATACCTGATTTTGTTGAGCCGAAACTGCGGGAAGAAAGCCTTTCCTCCTCGTAGCAGTCAAAAAGCTTATGATAGGGCATTACGATCTGCGCTCTGTCGGAAACCAGAATATTAGGCTTCGGAACGCCTTTTTCAATAAGCTTGTTTATCTCAACAATAAGATTCTCAACGCTCAGCGCAACACCGTTGCCAATGATATTTATTATCTTATCATTGAAAACGCCTGACGGAAGCTGATGCAGAGCAAATTTTCCGTAATTGTTGATAATGGTATGACCAGCGTTGCTTCCGCCCTGAAAACGGATAACCATATCCGACTTCTGAGCAAGCACATCAGTGATCTTACCTTTTCCTTCGTCACCCCAGTTGGCGCCGACGATAGCTCGTACCATTTTGTTACCTCACTTTTCTCCCCGCAGAACGGGGCATTTTTTATCCTACAGGAGCAACAAGAACTCGTCCGGTTCCCCTGTAAACATTTACAAGACCTTCGCCTGACGCAGCAGAGCCTATAAGTGAACGTGAAGATCTCTCAACCGTAAACTGAAGTGTCTGTGACCAGGCAATAGCCATATTGCCGTCTATCTTGAGAACATCGTTCTGAAGATCGAATACAAGAAGCTCTTCTGCGGGAGCAGGGCTTTCAAGAACAGCCACACCCTTGCCTGTAAGGGTAGTATTGAAAAGTCCCTCACCGCCTGCAACTGCCGAGGAAAAGTTTGACCTTGCGGTAACCTTCATTCCGACAGTCTCATCACAAGCAAGGAAAAGTCCGTCCTCGATAGTCATTGCGCCGTTCCATTTATCGAGGTCTTCAAGAAGAATATATTTATAGGTCGGTTCAAAAATGACCTGACCTGTGCCGAAATATCTCGGCTTGATAGCGGATTCTCCCGTTACCTTGCTTCCTACCATTTTTTTGAAGAAGTCGCCTGCGCCCTGAACATTTGATCTCATTTCGACTGCGCCTGCCATTATCTGCATTGCGCCTGCCTGAAGGATAACTCCCTGATTATTGAGCGTTGCAACTACCTGTCTTTTTCTTACACCCATCTTTGACATAAAGAAGGCTGTAGATGCTGTTCCGGGGCTGACTGAAAGATCCTTCATATATTCTACCACGGAAAAACAGCCAAGCCGCTTTATTACGCTATGAGCTGCTGTCTGACTGAGCATATTGTTTGATATCATTGCTGAACCGTCCTTTCATTATTATAATTAAAGATCTGTATCAGATGCTTATTTCCGCCTTTTCGGTCTCCATATTTTCATAAGGAGCAAGCGCTGTCTTTACTGTTTCATTAAGGAAATCCTCTGTCTGCTGCGGAGCGCGGCCAACATAATTTTCAGGCTTAAGAAGTGCCTTAAGCTCATCAAGTGTAACACCGAAGGCAGGATCAGCAGCAATTCTTTCAAGGAGGTCATTTTCTCCGCCGTCACGCTTAACGACAGTCGAAGCAGCCATTGAATGCTCTCTGATCTTCTCATGGAGTTCCTGTCTGTTTCCGCCTCTTTTTACTGCATCCATCATAATATTTTCAGTTGCCATGAAGGGAAGCTCGCTCATAAGGCGGGAGGTTATTACCTTATCATAAACAACAAGACCGTCACTTATATTAATGTAGAGATTGAGTATCGCATCTACTGCAAGGAATGCCTCCGGAACGCTGAGACGCTTATTTGCAGAGTCATCAAGCGTTCTCTCGAACCACTGTGTAGCGGCAGTGATATAGGGATTGAGCACATCTATCATTACATATCTTGAAAGTGATGCCATACGCTCCGATCTCATAGGATTACGCTTATAAGCCATTGCGCTAGAACCTATCTGATTTTTCTCAAACGGCTCCTCAATTTCCTTGAGGTGCTGGAGAAGTCTGATATCATTAGAAAACTTTGTTGCGCTCTGCGCGATACCCGCAAGCACATTGAGCACACGGCTGTCGAGCTTTCTTGAATAGGTCTGACCTGAAACGGCAAAGCAGTCATCATAGCCCATTTTCTTTGCGATAAGCTTATCTATCTGCTTACACTTTTCATGGTCGCCCTCAAAAAGTTCAAGGAAGCTTGCCTGAGTACCTGTTGTACCCTTACAGCCGAGGAGCTTCATCCCCGAAAGCACATATCTCACATCTTCAAGATCCATAAGAAGATCCTGTATCCAGAGTGTTGCCCTTTTGCCGACGGTCGTAGGCTGAGCCGGCTGGAAATGTGTAAATGCAAGAGTCGGGAGCGCCTTATATTTATCTGCAAACTCAGAAAGCTGACGGATCGCGCTGACAAGCTTTTTCTCAACTATTCTGAGTGCCTCTGTCATTATAATAACATCAGTATTGTCTCCTACATAGCAGGAGGTCGCGCCGAGGTGGATTATACCCGCTGCCTTCGGGCACTGCTGACCGTAGGCATATACATGGGACATGACATCATGTCTTACGACCTTTTCACGTTCCTCAGCCACTTCATAATTGATATCCTCTGCGTGCTGCTTAAGCTCGTCGATCTGCTCCTGAGTAACATTAAGACCAAGCTCATGCTCTGCCTCTGCAAGAGCTATCCACAGCCTTCTCCATGTCTTGAATTTCTTATCGGGAGAAAAGATATATTTCATTTCCTTATCCGCATATCTTGAAGACAGCGGTGATTCATATGTATCTCTCATCAAAAAACCTCCATTGAATTGTATATCATACCTGCCGGACATAACAACCGCTCAGCTTATTGAAAAATCATTTTAATGCGCTGTACAGTTTCATTATATGCAAAGAACAGACTGTATCAGCACTTCGGAGGCAGCTTCTTATCGAAATCCACTCCCCCGCGCTCTTTGCCGTCAAGCAGCTTTTCGGGGATATCCGTGGGATAATTGCCTGAGAAGCAGGCATCACAGAATCCGCCGTCATGTCCGAGCATAAGCTCTCCTAATTTTTCGGCAGGGAAAAAGCCGAGTGAATCCGCTCCCGTAAGCTCACATATTTCATCAATGGTGTGATTTACAGCAATAAGCTCTTCACGGCTCGGTATATCCGTTCCGTAGAAACACGGCCAGATAAACGGAGGTGAGCTTATTCTCAGATGTACCTCCTTAGCGCCAGCATTCCGGATCATCTTTACGATCCTGTCACAGGTCGTTCCCCTTACGATAGAATCATCTATTACAACAACTCTTTTTCCTTCAAGCACCGATCTGAGCGGATTGAGCTTTAAGCGTACACTTTTTGCCCTTTCCTTCTGAGTAGGCTTGATAAAGGTCCTTCCTATATAACCGTTTTTCACAATACCCTTTTCATAGGGTATGCCTGATTCCTCACTATAGCCGATAGCAGCGTCAATACCCGACTCAGGTACGCCTATTACTATATCCGCATCAACGGGAAATTCTCTCGCAAGTATCCTTCCCGCTTCCTTTCTGGACATATATACGCTGATACCGTCAACCTCGGAATCAGTTCTTGCAAAATAAATGTATTCAAATATGCAGAGAGCTTTCTTCCGCTTGTTTTCGTCCTTAATGGAATGAACTCCCTCATCATCAACTACAACTATTTCACCGGGTTCTACATCCCTGACGAACTCCGCGCCGCAAGCGGCTAATGCACAGGTCTCGGAGGCAAATACAATGCTCTTTCCAAGCCTGCCCATACACAATGGTCTGAATCCGTGAGGATCCCTTGCGGCTATAAGCTTCTGAGGACTCATAACAAGAAGTGAATATGCTCCCTCTATCTGCTTCATAGCCTGACGGACAGCCTCTTCAACAGAATCCGATTTTATTCTTTCTCTTGCTATAAGATATGCTATGGCTTCCGAATCAATGGTAGTCTGGAATATTGCTCCCCTTATCTCAAGCTCACGGCGTACCTCATAGGCATTGGTAAGATTTCCGTTATGTGCAATTGCAAGTGTACCCTTTACATAACGCATAACAAGCTGCTGTGAGTTTTCACGCACACTGCCGCCTGCCGTTGAATATCTGACATGAGCGATAGCCATTTGTCCCTTAAGAGGCTCTAAGACCT
>CACXDV010000191.1 GCA_902766585.1 uncultured Ruminococcus sp. | reverse complement strand
GTCCTTGTCCTTCTTTTCAAGCTCTGCCTTTGGTTTTTCTTCCTTTTTAGCTTCATCGGGGAATTTTTCCGTTTCCTTTTCGTCAATAAGCTTCAGGAATTCATCAGCGGTCTTTGCAGCCTTAAGCTTTGCAGTGAAATCCATATCCATGAGCATCTGCATCATTCTTGCAAGAACCTCAAGGTGAACATCGCCGTCTGTTGTTGCCGCTATCATAAATATAAGCTTGCAGGCATCTCCGTCCGGTGATCCGTAATCCACACCGTCCGGTACGGTTATTGCTGATAGAGCCGGTGCCTTAACAGCTTCGCTTTTTGCATGAGGAATAGCAATTTCCATTCCTATCGCAGTAGTGCCCATTTCCTCTCTTTTGAGTATTCCTTCCTTAAATGCAGCCTTATCCTTAAGATTGCCGCATTTATCATGGAGGGAAACAAGCTTCTCAATTGCTGCAGGCTTATCCTTGACCTTTGCGCCGATCTCAATAGCCTGTTTTTTCAGCAGATCAGTTATTCTCATAGTACTTACCTCCTTTATATTTTTTTATCCGAGCCTTTCAAAAATCTCGGATATTTTTTCCTTTGCGGCAAGACCGTCCGAAAATGCCGTTGCATTTCCGCAGGCAGCGCCAAGTCTCAGCGCGTATGCATAATCCCCGCTTTTTTCATATCCTGCAATAAAGCCTGCTACCATAGAATCACCCGAACCGACAGTATTGAGTACTTTTTCCTTAACTACGCCGCAGTGATAGGTTTTTCCGTCCTCTGCAAAAAGTACGGCTCCCTCTCCTCCGAGTGAAACAATAACATTTCTTGCCCCCTGTTTCATAAGTTCTCCCGCACATTCCGCGATATCCTTTTCATCATTGACCTCTCTGCCGAATATCTCCGACAGCTCCTGACGATTCGGCTTAATAAGGAACGGCTTATATGAAAGACAATTCAGCAGCAGCTTTTTTGTAGCATCCACCACTATTCTGACATTTTTCTCTTTCAGCCGCCGCAGTATTATCTCATATGCATCATCCGAAACTGTCTTTGGTATACTTCCGGCAAGAACTATCGTATCGCCGTCGGAAATCATATCGATCTTAGCAAGAAGCCTGTCAAATTCCTCATCAGTGATATGAGGTCCCTGACAATTTATCTCACTTTCCTTATCTGCCTTTACCTTGATATTTATCCTCGAAATTCCTTCCTTAAGGCGGATAAAATCAGACCTTATCCCCTTCTCTTTAAGCCCCTTTTCTATAGCCTCACCCGTAAAGCCTGCTGTGAAGCCAAGCGCAGTATTTTCAACCGATAGCTCTGAAAGAATGCAGGATACATTTATCCCCTTGCCGCCGATATAGTATTCCTCTGATGTTGTGCGGTTCGTTATACCGCTGATAAAGCTGTCAAGATGAACAACATAATCAATAGAGGGATTCAAGGTAAGCGTATATATCATAATGTCACCTCCCTTATTATTGTTTTATCATTAAAGCCTCCGAATGGCAGCTTATCGGTAATTATGCAGCATTTTTTCAGCTCTGCAAAGGTAACGGGATATACCTTCCTGAATTTGCTGTGGTCTGCAAGTACAAAAACGGCAAAGCTCTTTTCTATTGCTTTTTCCTTCATCATTGCCTCTTCACTGTCAGGAGTGGTGAATCCTGCCGTAATATCTATCCCGTTTGCTCCCATAAATGCCTTTGTGAAATTGAATTTCAGCAGATTTCTTATACCCTCTGCTCCGACTACAGAAGCCGTGACAGGTTTTATCCTTCCGCCTATCATATATGCCTTCAGTCCCTTTGACAGAAGCTTCTGAGCATGGATTATCCCGTTTGTAACGAATGTTGCCTTTGTTTGTCCTATATGGTCAATGAATCTTGATGTTGTGGTACCTGAGTCAATGTAAATGAAATCATCATTATTTATAAGCTTCGCCGCATATTCGCCGATAATTTCCTTTTCCTCGGACATCTGCTCGTTCCTGACATTAACCTCGTCCTCAAGTGCGCCTTCTGTACGGTTTATCGCCGTTGCGCCTCCATAGACCTTTCTCAGCTTTCCTTCTCTGTCAAGAACGGTAAGGTCACGGCGTATACTCGACTCGGAGGTACCTATCAATGCGGCAAGCTCTGCAACTGTTGCTGCATCTCTTTCCTCGATTATTTCAAGTATTGCCTTATATCTTTCCTGAGTAAGCATTTTCATCCCCCGTTTCAGACCTCTTGAATTGATTATAGCACCTTTTCAATCAAAGTCAAGCACAAACTATCAAATTATTTCAATTTTAATCAGATATTAACCGTTTATTCATATTTAAATGCTATCATTTACTCATAGATAACCATATATTTCCAAAATATGTCAACTATATGACAATAATAACCATTTTTATACGGAGGTGCCGTTATGGAGCATAAGAATAAATATCTGCGTATGCTTGCAGAAAAATACCCCTCAATGCGTTCTCTTTCCCGTGAGATAATCAACCTGTCAGCCATACTGAACCTTCCCAAAGGCACAGAGCATTTTATGAGCGACATACACGGCGAATATGAAGCCTTCTGTCATATCATCAATAACTGCGCGGGTGTCATCAGGGAAAAAGCGGATATGATATACAGTGAAAAGCTGTCGGACAGTGAAATTGAGGAGATATGCACTATCATATATTATCCGCGGGAAAAGCTGAATCTTATCAAAAAAGACCATGTCATCAGCGCGGACAGATACAGACTGATGATCAACCGTATGATAGAAATAGCAGCTGTCCTTTCATCAAAATATACCCGTTCAAAGGTACGCAAAGCCATGCCGGAGGATTATGCCTATATAATTGATGAGCTTATACATGCACAGAAGGATGAGGACGACAATCAGATACGCTATCACGAAAGAATACTCAACAGCATAATCAGCATTGATGCTGATGATTTCATTGAAGCTTTGTCAGGACTTATTAAACGTCTTGCAGTAGACCATCTTCATATTGTCGGAGATATCTTTGACAGAGGACACGGAGCAGATAAGATACTTGATATGCTGATGAAGCATCATTCGCTTGACATACAATGGGGCAACCATGACATTCTCTGGATTGGAGCGGCATCGGGAAATGAAGCCTGTATCGCAAATGTTGTTAGGGGCTGCATCAAATACAATACCCTCGAAACATTAGAAAGCGGCTATGGAATAAGTCTCAGGAATCTTACGGTTTTTGCGGGAAGCACCTATCACAGCGGCACTCCCATGGAAAAGGCTCTGCGGGCAATAACTGTAATTCAGTTCAAGGCGGAAGGTCAAACTATACTGCGGCATCCCGAATACGATATGAAAAACAGACTGATGCTTGGAAATATTAATTTGATCAGCGGTACAGTGAATATCGGCGAAAAGGAATACCAGCTAAAGGATAATGACCTGCCGACTCTTGACACTGCTTCGCCTTATAAATACAGCAAGGAAGAAAAGGAGATAATCGAGGAACTGAAAGCCGCTTTTCTTAACAGCGTAAGACTGCAAAAGCATATACGTTTCCTTCTTGATAAGGGCAGTATGTATCTTTGCATTAACGGCAATCTGTTATATCACGGCTGCATCCCACTTGACGGATCGGGTAATTTCTACGGACTGAGAGTACTTGACGGAATTTATAAAGGTAAGGCTCTGCTTGATATTTCGGACAAAATAGTAAGAAATGTATATTTCAGCAGGGAAAAGAACAATGAGGAGCTTGATTTTCTATGGTACCTCTGGTGCGGAAGGCGCTCTCCCCTTTGCGGAAGAAACATCAAGACCTTTGAAAGATATTTTATTGAGGACAAAAGCACATGGCATGAAGAATCCGATCCGTATTACAGATTTTACGAAACAGAAAAATGCTGCAGCATGATACTGCGCGAATTTGACCTCTATTCTCCGTATTCACATATAATCAACGGTCATACTCCTGTCCTCGCTTCTAAAGGTGAACAGCCAATAAAGGCAAATGGAAAGCTGCTCGTTATTGACGGCGGCTTCTGCAAGGACTATCAGAGAAAAACAGGTATTGCCGGATATACTCTCATTTTCAATTCACACGGTCTGCGTATAAAGGCACATCAGCCATTTGAAAGCATTGAAAAGGCTCTTGAGGAAAATATGGATATCGTCTCAAGCTCACAGCTTATCGAAACTGAAAAGAACCGTGTCATGGTCAAGAATACAGACAACGGCAAAAGAATAATGGAGGAAATAGATGACCTTTATGAACTGCTGGAACTGTATAAGGGCAGAAATGAATTTTAAATAACTTTGAACTAAATCGGAAACCGTACTTTTACAGTTCGATTTCCGATTTTTTGCTTTATAGTAAAAACTCATTCTCAAATTTGCATGATTTATTGAATAATATAATAATTGATGCTATAATAGTAAAGCAAATCGTATAATGACAGGAGGATGAAATTGAAAAAGTCAAAATTCTATATCTCCACTACGCAAATGATAATGCTCAGCTTTTTGTTCGCGGTCCTGATAGGCAGTGTATTGCTTTCGCTTCCGTTCAGTACAGCAGACGGTAAGCCTGTCCCCTATATAGACGCTCTTTTCACTGCAACGACCTCTATATGCGTAACAGGTCTTGTTACCCTGCCGACCTTCAGCACATGGAGCATTTTCGGGCAGATAATCATTCTTATTATGATACAGATAGGCGGACTGGGGATAATTACTATAATGTCAGGTATTCTTATCAGCTTTAACCGCAGATTCGGTTTAAAGGACAGGATACTCTTGCAGGACGCTTTTAACCTGAATACCCTTTCAGGCATTATCGTTTTTATCAAAAAGGTTCTCATAGGCACATTTATAGTAGAGGGCGCAGGCACTCTTCTCTATATGACAGTCTTTATACCCGAATACGGACTGAGAGGTATCTGGATATCGGTATTCAACGCCATTTCCGCATTCTGCAACGCCGGAATAGATATCATGTCAGAAAACAGTCTTTGCCCCTATGCTCTTAATCCTTCGGTAAACCTCACTACAAGCCTTATGGTTATTCTCGGCGGAATAGGTTATGTTGTATGGTGGGATGTGATAAGGGTATCAAAGGATTTTCCCGATAAGAAATTCAGGTGCTTTTCATCATTATCGCTTCACAGCAAGCTTGCTCTCAGCTCTACGGCAGTATTGCTTATTCTCGGAACAGCGGGCTTTTTTATTTTTGAATACAATAATCCGCTTACAATAGGTAATATGTCGCTTTTCGATAAGCTGCAGGTCTCCTTTTTCCAGTCCATGACAACAAGGACTGCCGGCTTTGCTTCTGTTCCGCAGCAGAATCTTACAAATACCTCGGCAGTCTTTTCTCTGTTCCTTATGTTTATAGGCGGCTCACCCGTAGGTACAGCAGGCGGTGTAAAAACCGTGACAATGGCTGTTCTGCTGTTCTCTGCTTTAGCGGCTATAAGAAACAAGGAGGACCTTTCACTTTTCCGCAGAAGAATCTCAAGACAGGCTGTAAGTAAGGCTGTTGCTGTTGTGACGGTTTCATTTATGATAATGTTTATTTCAACAATACTGCTTTCAAGCGTGACCGATGCCGATGTGATAGATATTGCATATGAAACGGTAAGCGCAACGGCGACTGTCGGACTTACAAGAGACCTTACCCCCACCCTTAATTTATGGGGAAAAATAATTATAATCGTAACGATGTATCTTGGCAGAGTCGGTCCTATCTCTCTTCTTGTTGCATTCAATGTTAAGAAAAGCAAAAATAATATTATAAAGGACCCTGTTGAAAATATTAGTATAGGATAATTAAGGAGGAATAAAACATGGCAAATAAGACCTATGCCGTTTTCGGTCTCGGCAGATACGGCACAGCAGTTGCAAAGGAACTTGCAAATAACGGCGCTGAGGTACTCGCTGTTGATATTGACGAAGAAAGAGTCAATAACGCTATAACAGAGATTCCATACTGCAAATGCGCCGATGTTACAGACCCGGAGGTTTTGAAACAGCTTGATATATCTAATATAGATGTCGTAATTATTTCTATGGCTACCGACCTTGAAGCAAGTGTAATGTCAACCTTGCTTTGCAAGGAAATGGGTGTAAAAACGGTAATATCAAAATGTTCAAGTGAAATGAACAGCAAAATTCTCAGCAAGGTCGGCGCGGACAAGGTCATATTTCCTGAGCAGGAATCAGGTATCAGACTTGCTAAAAATCTCCTCAGCTCCGGCTTTGTAGATATTCTCGAAATAACCAATGACGTTTCTATGGTCGAGCTTGAAGTAAGACCTGAATGGGAAAACAAAAGCCTGCTTGAACTTGACCTCAGAAAAAAATATTCCATAAACATCGTTTCAATTATTGAGAACGGCAAGGCAAGCGTAAATATAGATCCTGAAACGCCCCTCAAAAAATCAATGCGCCTTATTGTAATTGCGGATACATCAAAGCTCCGCAAGCTTAAATAATTCATCCCGCGGAATTAACATTTCAGAGACAGCTTTATTGATATTCCCTCAAAACCAACAGTACAACTAAAACAGGCAAGGCAGCTTAAACCAACTGCCTTGCCTGTTATTTTTTATTCTTTATTGCTTTGTTTTTTGGATAAACGCTTGTTTTCGTACATTACTCTGTCTGCTCTGCGGACTGTATCGCTTAATGTTCCGTCATTCTGAAGGTCAAATTCTGCTATACCGAGAGCAATATGTATTTCCTCCCATTTATTGACGGCAGAGCTGTTTGTCATCCTTCGTCCTTGCTCAAACTGCTCGACAAGCTCTCCCCTGTTATCAAAATCACCGTTTTGCAGAATTACCGCAAACTCATCTCCTCCGATCCTGAAAACAGGACTTTGGTCGAATATCTTACAAATCAGCTGGCAGGCTGTTTTTAAATAGATATCTCCCTTATCATGTCCGTACTGGTCATTTATTGTTTTTAGATTGTTGCAGTCAAATATTCCTATGGCAAGCTCCATCTGCTCACCGTTATCAATTCGCTCCTGAAGCTTATCAAGATAATCCGTAAAGGCTCCCTTGTTCCGGACTGAAGTAAGCGCGTCAACATAAGCCTTTTTATTCAGCGCCTTAACAAGATGCTCCTCTGCAACTACCTTTTTTTGTACCCGAATATTGAGAAGCAGGAGAATAAGTATTATAAGAAGTACAATGACAAATACAGCTATGATTATCAGAAGATTGTCCATTATCAGGTCGAAAAAGCTCGTCTTTATATCCTCAGTGGAATAATAGGTCAATGCGGTATTTATCGTTGCAACGGGAACAACATTTGTGACTCTTGCAAGTATGGAATAAAGCTCCGTATTTCCTTCGCATACGGCAAAGTAGTAATCCATATCCACTCCGGTATATACCGTTGTAAGATGAAGCTTTTCGCACTGCTTTGAAATATTATTGTAACGGTAGTTACTGATAATAACACAATCGGCTTCTTTTGCGGCTATACCGTCAAGTCATGCCGGAGTATCCTTATAGTATTTTGTCTGCCATTTCGGAAAATGCTCGGCGAGGAACAGATCATAATTAGGATTTCCTTCATTAACGGCAACAATGATTTTTTCCTTCTGTAAAAATTCCTTTTGCTCGGATGCGCGAACCACAGCATCCATTTCTGTATACATCAGCGCCGGAGTCATCATCAAGCCAAGCTTCTCCGCATCATAGCTCGTCAGATTTGCGGGAAAAACACAGTCTATTTCTCCCTTCTTCAAAGCTTCAAGAGCATCTGATACAGTCGTATAGCATACAGGCTCAAAGCTTATGTCGGCATTTTCAAAGGCTGTTGAAGCATATTCCAGATAATCCTTAAGTGCGCCCGTCAACTCACCCGTAGACGGATCCTTTGCACAGAACGCAAGGTAATTGTCCTGATAGCCTACTTTTATTTTGCCGTGCTTTGTAAGCCATTCCTTCTCCGGAGTACTCAGATACTTGTTCGTCTCAGTATTTTTAAGGTACTTATCATGGAGCTGCTGGTCATAATACTTATTTTCATCCTGAATTTTATTAAGAGCCGCGTCAAGCTCATCGAGAATATCCGGACGGTCCTTATTTACCGCAAAATAGAAGTCGGACGAACCTATCTTGTATACCGGCACTGCGGATTCAGGAGAGCTGTAAACATCCATAGTGATAAATGCATCCAGCTCCTTCCCGAGCATTTTCGGAAATTCCTCATCATGGCAGCTCAGCTCGATAAGGTTTGTATTTATTCCGCGCTGCTCTGTCCATTTAACAAAAAATTCCTTCTGTATACTGCCCTTTGCGACACCTATGCGCTTTCCGTTCAAGGACGAAATATCATCAGCGGTTATCTCCTTATTGTCCGGCGCAACAAAGACATAATACGCTTCTGTTCCCATCGGTATAGAGGGAAAAAGCATATATTTTGTTCGTTCCTCGGTATATGATATATCGCTCATAAGGTCTATTTCGCCGTTTTTCAGCTTGACCATAAGCTCCGCCCATGAGCCTTCAACATATTCATATTCTCAGCCTGTATATGCCGCAAGCTTGCGCTGATATTCATATGAATAACCGGATTGTCTGCCGTTTTCATCCGTAATGAAGTACGGCGGCTCATGCCAGCCAACACGAACAACCTTTTTAGCGTCCTTTTGCGCGTTTGCTGCAAACGGTACAGATAAAATCATAAAAATCATTGTTATCAGCAAAAAAACAGACATCCGTTTTATTTTTGCTCTTTTCATTTTCATAATTCACTCCTAAAAGAACATTAGCAAAATTTGCTAATTATTGTACTAAGTTGTTAATATTTATATTATTATACCACAATTACCATAGTTTTTCAATAAAAATATTTTTTATTTAGAAAAATATGAGAGAAAAACCCCCCGGAACCATTGATCAAAAATGATTCCGGGGGGAGTATTTATAATATCACTTTATCAAGACCGATCAGTCTGCATCATCAAAGCCGTTAGGGTTATTCTTCTGCCATCTCCATGCATCACGGCACATATCTACAATATCATACTGTGCCTTCCAGCCAAGCTCCCTTTCAGCCTTTGAGGGATCTGAATAGCATGAAGCTATATCTCCGGGGCGTCTCGGCTTTATAACATAGGGTACTTCTATGCCGTTTGCCTCCTCAAACGCTTTAACAATATCAAGAACAGAGTAACCATGACCTGTGCCGAGGTTATAAACAGCAAGACCGCATTTGTTCTCAATAGCCTTAAGCGCCTTTACATGACCGTCCGCAAGGTCTACTACATGGATATAATCCCTTACGCCTGTTCCGTCAGGAGTATCATAATCATTTCCGAATACGCCGAGCTGTTTAAGCTTGCCGACAGCAACCTGTGTTATATATGGCATAAGATTATTGGGTATACCGTTCGGGGATTCGCCTATTTTTCCGCTTGGGTGAGCGCCTATCGGATTAAAGTATCTGAGCAGTACGATATTCCATTCCGGATCTGCCTTCTGCATATCAGTCATTATCTGCTCGAGCATTGACTTGGTTTGTCCGTAGGGATTTGTGCACTGCCCCTTGGGGCACTCCTCTGTTATCGGAATAACGGCAGGTGTTCCGTAAACTGTTGCTGATGAACTGAAAATGATATTCTTGCAATTATTTTTACGGAGTACATCAAGCAGAACAAGCGTTCCGTTTATGTTATTGTCATAATACTCCCAAGGGAAAGCAACTGATTCGCCAACAGCCTTAAGTCCAGCAAAATGTATACAGCAATCGAACTTATTCTCAGCAAATATATCTTCAAGTCCCTTTCTGTCCCTTATATCAACCTTATAAAAAGGAGTAGTCTTACCCGTTATTTCTTCAACTCTTTTAACAGCCGCTTTACTGGAATTTGAAAGATTGTCCAGAATAACGACATCGTGTCCTGCCTTTAAAAGCTCAATTACTGTATGTGAGCCGATAAAGCCTGCTCCGCCTGTCACAAGTATTTTCATAAATCATGCTTCCTTTCATGGTTTGTACAGATATTCATAAACAATAAATACCAAATAAACTATATCATAATATAAACTCTGTGTCAATAAGCCGATCACTGTGCAGATTTCCAGTCATTAAACAAACCAATAATACATAACTGTCTATCACCTGTGATTATTGTTTTTCTTACTTCTCAACTTATCCCGCTGATAACATTGTTCACTTTTTCAACAGATATATCTAAATCATCGGCGATCTGTTCAGGAGCTTTTCCTTTTTTGAATAATCTGATGATAATTTCTGCTTCCTTTGCATCCTCGCCTTCCGCACGGCCTTCTGCACGACCTTCTGCACGGCCTTCCGCACGGCCTTTTTCTATACCTTCTCGTCTTGCACTGCCAAGGGCGGACGCTTCATCATGCATCAGCTTTTCACGG
>CACXDV010000190.1 GCA_902766585.1 uncultured Ruminococcus sp. | reverse complement strand
GCTTCACTTGACGAAGCTGATTCAAGAATATCTGTCAATGCCTCCGTTGCCTCTGTATTGCTGGCAGTCCTTTTTGCCCTTTCATCAGAAAAACGTCCGCTTTTTATTTTGCTTTCATCAGCATTTACTGCCTTCGTCTTGTCTGTAAGCTCTGCTTTTTTGGATTCCTCTTCGTTTTTCAGCTCGGTATTTACATATGTCGTTTGTCCGAGCTGCTTTGAAGAGCTTTCTTCGCTCGATGTCACGCTGACAGGTTCAATTCCTGAAAATTGCCAGTTCAGATATACCGCCGCGCCTAATGCAACTACCATTGCTGCAATTACAAGCTGTCTTTTTCCGAATGTCATAATAAGCCCTCCGTAATTAATGTATTTATAAAAGCTTCGTCACGCATATATGTCTGTCACCTATGTCAAGCGCCGCCTTAACTGCATCAGTCACCCTCTTTCTCACATCTTCATCATCTCCTCCGTCACATACCACAAGTACTCCCTTTATTTCAGGCATAAGCTGTCCGACTGACAAAGCCTTTTCAGAGCCGTCCCTCTGCCGTATAACTATACAGGTCTTTTTCTCATTGCTCTGCCTGTCACCGTTTTCGTCATCTCCGCTTTTCCTTGAAGTTTCCCTCCCGTTTACATCAGTATCAGTCGCATATACGTTCCTTGCAGTACCGCCTATGGTTATCATCACCTTTGTACGTCCTACTCCGTTCATGCTTGCAAGCATATTCCCAAGCTCTTCACTTAGCGCGCTCCGGTACTTTTCCAGCTCATCCGCCGTCAGCTCCTCACTTTCTTCTGTTTCAGCGCGGCTGCCGTATGACGATGGCTTTATATATGTGGATATGAATATAAGAAGTATCCCTATCAATCCCAGTATTACTATTATTGCCAGCACTCTGTCTCCGGGCAGAAAACGAGATGTGATTTTTTCAACTGCAGAAGCTGTCTTATTCTTTTTCTGTTCTTCCATTTCTCACACCCCGCCCGCTTCTTGTTTAATAATATGCACGGAACCTGAACATGATTCATGCTTTGTCTGTCACTGCCCTGCATTTTATACCAAGGTCTTCACCTATAAGCTCTCTCGTTCTTTGCAGATTTTCTGACTGCCCTTTGCAAAGGATAATATCAGCCGAAATATCTGTAATCTCATTATCCTCACTGATTTGTAGATTTACAGAAACACTTTCCGCCTTTATCCCCTCAGCAAGCAGCTTATCGTAAATCAGCTTTTCAAGATTTTCTTTAAGCATAGATCTTTCCTGAAAATATAAACCTGTATCGGGCTCAAAAATATAACTATCCTCAAAAGCATCAGGCTGCCATCCGGACAGTGAATTATATAAAGGGATAACAAGAGTACAAACAGCCATCAGTCCTGTTATATATCTTACTGTTTTTTCCATGCCCGTACCTGATATAAGCATATCAGCAAGATATACAGCAGCAGATAAAAACAAAACAGACAGGACTGTTATCCGTATATTTTCCATATTCCCTCCGTTATGTGCCTACAAGCAGTATTATTACCGTTGATATCACAAATAATATAAGTATGCATATGAGCAGTGCCATAAGCATAGCGCACACGGAATTAAGGCTTTTAAATATCACTTCCTGTCCTCCGGTATTCAGTATTTCCGCAGCAGATGAAAGAACAGCCAGCGCCCCTCTCCAAAGCAGACATTCAACCAATACCGGAAGAAACAATACACCGACAGCGATAACTGCAAATACTCCGACACCGTTTTTTAAAAGCGCAATGCTTCCTGAAAATGCCGCTATTGTCTCGCTGACCACTCCTCCAACAACAGGCACAATACTGCTGACACCTATCCTCAATGTGCGCTTGCTCACTCTGTCAAGCGATGAGGAAACAAATGTTTTAGCTGATAACAGCGTCACAAAAATACTCATAAGCATAACAAGCATCCATTTCATTATTCTGAACAGAGAATTGAACAATGAGGACAGCTTCAGCCCTTGCGCCATTGATGAGCTTACCGAAAGAGCAATAAGTATATTCATAAAAGGCAGAAATCCGGATTCTGCGATTTTTCCGATGACAGCACATCCCGCCATGAGAACAGAATAATATGAGGATGCGCAAAGTTCCTTTCCCGATGCTGCTTCAAGCACCGACATTACCGGAATATAAAGCTCCATAAAACCGGCACTGCTTTTTATCAGCTCGGCACTTCGGCTCAGAAGAGAACAAAGAGGAACTGTCAATACTGTGCATATGCACAGTCCTCCCGTAAGGCTTCCTGCTGTGCGTGATGCGCCTTCAAGCGTTCCGTCCGCAAGAGAACAGATAAGCATTATACCCATACACATTCCCAGTGCTGAACATGGTGCAGGAAATGCTTCTCTTACAGATGAAAAAAGCTCCCCGAATACCGACCATATATCCAGGTCGGCAATTGATGAAGCTTCAGCGCCGGTTATCCCCATTTCCGAAAGCTCAGATCTCACTCTGTCCGGCAGACTGTCATAAAGCCTGTCCGCTCCGCTTATATGAAGCTGCTCGGCATATATATCTTCTTTTTCGGATATCCCGCCTGCCGCTATTCCTCCGGTCATCATAAAAAGCAAAAGAAATATAAGTATCAATATTATTTTTTTCATTTAGTTTTCCTTCATATGAATTAATTGCCAATAAGTCCTGCAGCTATCGTCAAAAGCTCCTTTATCAGCGGAAGTGATATCACGGCTGCAGCAGCTCTTGATGCAAGCTCAACCTTCGCTGCAAGTCCCTGTTCACCCATATCCTTGCAGCAGTCTGATGTAAACCTGCACAGCATACAAACACCGGCGGTTTTAAGAAGTATCTCTCCGTATCCTCCGCCCTGATCCGCTTTTTGCAGCAGCTCATTCATCTCGCTTATAACAGGGGATATCTCTGTCAGAATAAGAGATAATATTATTACAGCAGTGAATATCACAAGGGCTGCCGATATTGAAGGAACATATTTCCTCAGAGCAATTGATGCCGCTGCCGCTATTATTGCTGCCGCGCATATCTGTATAATCATTTCTTAAAACCCGAATAATGTCTCTATAGTCGTAAACAGGTCGGATATCTTTTCAACCATCATCAGAAGCACAACTATAAGTCCTGCAAGCGTTGTAAGCATTGCCTGTTCCTCTCTTCCGGAGCGCGTCAGGACAAGACTTAGAACAGAAACTATAATTCCTATCGCAGCTATTTTAAAAATAAAATCCACATTCATTTTGGATCACTCATCTTTCTTTATCAGATCAATTTACCGCATACTGCAAATACAGCTTTTGGGAATTTTATATTATCATTACTGCTGTAAGCGCGCCGGCAAAAGCCCCTATAACACGATAAAGCTTTGTACTTTCGGCTGTTTCAGAGTTCAGCTCGGAAAGCCTTTCCTGTGCAAGCGAAATGTTCAGCCTGAGCTTTCCCTCCTCCTCATTTGCCCCGCTGGTCCCGAAATCCTCCGCGAAAAGCTTCATCAATTCTTTATCCTTCTTAACAATAAGCTTTTTTTCACAGGCTTCATCTATCAATTCAGCCCATGCCTCACTTAATGACATATTTTCGGCAAGCCTTAAACGCATTGACTTCAACAGTTCCTTCATAAGATTCGGTGCCTCTGAATTATCAAGAATATATATTATACTGCTATTGCTATAGCTTATCATCGTTTCTGCTCGTGTCAGAAAAACAATATACTGCCTCATAAATTCCCGCTGACGCTTTTTTACGGAGCCTGCATAGATACCTGACAATAAACCTGCTGCCGTGATAAGCAGTCCGCCTGTTATCCTTAATACTGTCATTTTTGCTCCTTATTCATAAGTTCAAATATTTCATCATTAAGCGGTGTCATAAAATATACATCCTCAACAGAATGTACTGTATAACTGCATGGCTTATCAACAGAATCCAGCATCACTATTTTGCTGAATGCACCCGTATCCAATAAAAGCCTCGCCTGCGGTCTTCGGACAAGCCCTCCGATATCCGAAGCGTGTATCGTCGCTATCATGCTCACACCTGCATTAGCGCACATAGCTATTGCTGCCGCATCTTCCTTCGTTCCGGCCTCATCTGCAATTATTACCTGCGGCGAAAGACTTCTTATTGCCCTGATCATCCCCTCCCCCTTCGGGTAATTCAGCATTATATCACACATACCTATATCCGCTTCTCCGTCATCGCTGCAGCCTGAAAGCTCCCCTCTTTCATCAACAACGCACACCCTCAGCCGCTTGCAGCCGATACCCATTGATACCCTGTATGCTATATCACGAAGCATCGTTGTTTTTCCCGTTGACGGCGCTCCGGCTATTAATAAACCGTCAAAAACATTGACTTCTTTTATCAGCCTTTCGGATACCCCTTCAATAAATCTTGCGATTCGTATATTCATTGATGAAATATCCGTAACAGAGCTTATTTTACCGTCTTTCAGCTCCGCTGTTCCGCATATGCCGATACGATGTCCTCCCTTTACAGTGATATAACCGTTTATTATCTCATTCTGCTTGCTGTAGACTGAATATCCGCATAATCGGTGAAAGGTATCGCTCAACTGCTTTCCCGTACATACAGCTGCTCTTTCCGGTGTATATACTATCACTCCATCCTCACGGATAAACAATGTCTCGCTTCCGTCAGTAAGCGCGACCGGCTTATTTCGTCTTAATCTTATCTCTCTGATGTTTGCCTGCTCTGATGCCGGCAGTCTTCCTAAAATCATTGCCGTTTCCGGACAGAGCATACCGACTGCCGCCATATAAGCCTTATCCATTTTCTTCACCTTCACTTTTGATTTATGTTATAGTTTATATATACTGCCGTCCTCCTTTTAATATTCCGGTCCAAAAAGAGAAAATGCTGCAGCTGTTACCATTCGGGCAGCACCTGCAGCAAACGCCATATTCTGCTGTTTCGCGTTTTTTTACTAATTCAGTCCAGCAGCATCATCCGCATTCGAGGCAGCCGAAACCAACGCCATACAAATAATTCCAAAAAACGCTCCCACAACAATACCGATAATAAATCCTGCCATAAATTCAAACCTCCTTAATCTGTTTACTTATATTATATGCCGGAGATGGTACAGTTTATTCCTTCTGCAAAATCTTCATCACATTTGATTGACAATTAGATAATGAAATGATAAAATTATACTATATTTTCAGAAAGGAGACAGATCCGTGAAAAAAAGATTTATTATTTTTTCTTTAATTTTAGTACTGCTTTTTTCAGGCTGCAATAATGGCAGCAGTAATAATGAAACATCTGCTCCTGATGTCAGCGACAGTTCAACTGTAGATACGGAAGATCTTTCAGATTGGCAGAAGGCTTATTATAACATTCTGCTCGATGAAAACAAAAAATATAAAACTCTTGATTCCGATATAAATGCCGATTATTTGTATTATGAACTGTATGATATTGATGACGATTCGATGCCTGAGCTTTTTATTTCCATAGGACAAGAATATAACGGATTTTGCAAATTATATACGTTTTATGATAACAAAGCCGTTCAGCTTAACACAAGCAATATCCCTTCCGGAACTATCAAATGCAACTCATCTCTTGGAAAAATAATGGTCGCAAGCATGGGTACAAGCTTTGTTCGTACTGCAGTTTTAACGAAAAAAAACATAGAACTGAAATATGATATTATTTTTTCCATATCACATTCCAATTACTATATAAATGATATATCCTGTGATGAAATGGACTACTTTGAAGAACATGACAAGTATTATTTTATGAGCTGGGATACTGTCGGAAGAAAATATAAAATGGATATAGATAAAATCGCTCAGAATCTCAAAAGCTACAGAAAAAATACCATAGGAGATCATACATGGAAATCAGCTTATCCCGAATTCCTTATAGAGCTGATAGATTCCGATGGGTTCAATAAAAATACCACTTTCAGCTACTATGACATTGATAAGGATGGCTGTGCAGAGTTGTTTCTGATAACTCCCACTGATGATAGCAAAAAGCTTGAGATATATTCGATCCATGACAAACGCATTATTAAACTCTGGAGTACATCAAATCTGTATGAACTTAAAATTGACACTAAGGAAAATCATATTTTTGTCAATTTAAGCACGAATTATCATAAACTATATTATTATTTCTCAAAAAAGGATATGAGTCTGGTTCCGGACAAGATTCTGGAAAGAATATTTTCATTTTCATCAACTGATGAAAATTATAGGCTTAACCATCTTGAAACAAGCGAAAAAGAGTTTGTTACGGAGCTTAATAATATAACTTTTTCAAAAAAACTTTCATCGATCAATTTTTTCCCGCTTAATGAAAATAATGTTTTCAGTTTTTTTCTGATAAAATAATATAAAGACTGCTGTACCGTCTTTTGTGACAATACAGCAGTCTCTTATTTTTATAAGTTTCTATGCATTTACTTTTAAGCTGAAAGTTTTAATATCCGACTTGCCCGTAACATCCTTGGGTATTACTCTTACGGCATATGTTCCTTCGACAGACGGTTTAAAGCTTGATGAGGTTTCTTCCGTATTCTTTGTTCCAATATTAATCCATGAAGAGCTTTACGGAGGAAGCGCTTATTGTTGAGCTGTTGACAAGAGCAGGAGCAGTATTTACTGTGAGCGAGAAGTTCTTTGTGCTTACTGCACCCTTTGAATCCTTAACTATACAGCGTACTGTATATGTTCCGCTTTTGCCCGGTTTAAGCTCGGCAGAGGAAACGGTACTGTTCTTGTCGCCCTTTGTTGACCATACTGTTGAACCGGGCTTTTTATACTGTATAGTATAATAATACGGAGCTGTTCCGCCGCTTGCAGCGCCGTTTATTTTAACAGTCTGTCCTGCATAAACTGATGAAGCAGAAATTGTCGAATTATTTACAATACCTGCATTTCCTGTTACAGTGACCTTAAAGCTCTTTGATGCAGATGCTCCGGAAGAATCCTTGATGATAGAGCGAACAGTATATTTTCCTCCAGCGTCAACTTTGAATTCAGCTGTGGAGGAGGTACTGTTCTTTGTTCCGATAGCAGTCCATTTGGAAGCGCCCTCCTTCTGATACTGGAAGGTATAATAATAAGGCTTTGTTCCTCCCTGTGCGCTGCCCGTAAGCTTTACGCCTGTTCCTGCGTTTACACTTGTTGAAGCAATAGTCGAATTGTTTTTAAGAGGAGTATAGCTGAAGAAATTTACATCATATACAAGCTCTGCATTGCCGCCTGAACCATCCTTGAATCCTGTCACCCTTACAGAATACTTCTTTCCGGCATAACTGCTTTCGCTCAGTGCCGGGGGATCAAATGAAATTGTTTTGCCCCAATAGCCGGTAAAATAAATATTTTTAGAGGAGGAATTTCTTGTATAGCTTGTTCCCGCAGCTTTATCTGTAACCACTACATTCAGATCACTGAGTGATGAGAATTTAAGCTTATCGGTATTGAGCGTAATAGTCCATACAGACTTTTTAGATGTATCCTCAGCCGGAGCATAGCCTGCTGCAGGCCATACATAAGCAGGCTCATCATTTCCTATATATGAGTTTCCGGAGGGATTGGGACTGCCAAAATACTTAACCCTCTGGCAGCTGTATGTACATTCGTTGGAGGTGGAAAACATACCGTATGCCAACTGCGTACCGTTACGGGTAAAGAACATATTCCTGTGTCCCGTTTCAGTATAATAATCATCGTTTATCCACATTCTGAGAGTACTTAGCAGATTACTCATAGTAATGCCCCAGTTCTGAGCAATACTGCTGCTGCTCGTACCCTTATACGCCTCGGAGTAAAAGCTGTCACTCATATCATCGGGCTTGTCAGGCGTATGACTAAAATCTGTCACACTCAGCAGCACAGCGCCCTTTGCATTCTGATCCCATACTGCACTGTCCTCAATGGCGGTAAATTCGCTGAGTCCTTCCAGCCAGCGATAATAATTTGAAAGCTTCAGAACACTCTTCTTTGCCTCATCGGTCATTTCGGCAGCAACATAATTTCCGTTCGTATTACTGCCCCTTGATTTATAAACAGAAGCATTAAGGTTTGCCGGCAGTGCTTCATTATAACGCTTTATTATCTCATCCATGCTTCTGTTATAAACACTGCTCTCGTTAAGATTCACTACCTTAACATCAGCAGCCTGAACAGATGCAGACAATGCGGCAGGCAGCGTTGGTAAAAGCATAGTCAAAGCAAGCCCTGCTGTCAATGTTCTTCTGAATTTTTCACTCATAGAAAATCTTCCTTTCACTAATAATTATTTTCTATATTATACAATACAAATATTATTTTTTCAAGAAACAACATAACAATTATCAAATGTTTCCAATAACCATAGTACCATTTAATGTACACATCTTATTTCAAACAAAAAAGCTGCCGCACCAAAGAAGGTACAACAGCCCGTAATTCTGTCTATTCATAATCTGTTCTGTCTGCCTGACCGAAAACATCTATCGGAACGCCAAGCCTTGACATCATATCTATATAACCCTCATATACCTCATCTCTCGAAAAATTTCCATTTTCAAGTTCTTCATCACTCAGACGGTTCAGACGGGAATAAAAGTCGGTTGAAAGCTTTATATATTCATTTGAATACACCATATTTTCGTAAAGCTCATTTTCAGCCTCACATATCTTTCCCTCCCTGATGAGCGTACAAAGCCTTAAATGAAGCAGATCCGTATCAGTCAAAGTTTCCGTATTTTTTATATCACCGATAAGCTCGTAGGTGACCTCAGATTCTTTTTTTCCGAAAACTACATTTGCCACAAAGCGCGTCATCATCTCTATCTGACGCATGATCCAATCATCCTGAAAACCCATATTATCCTCCATTTACGAATTAGCCGCAAGATATGCGGTAGAAAAAGCTGCCTGTAAATTAAATCCCCCTGTATAGCAGTCAACATCAATGACCTCGCCCGCAAAATATAAGCCCTTCATCAGCTTTGACTGCATATCGGCGGGAGATATTTCCTTAACACATACTCCGCCGGAGGTTATGATCGCTTCTTCAAGAGGACGAAAGCCTGTGACTGTACGAGTCATACATTTGAGAAGCTGACCGATATCCTTTCTCTGCTGTCTGGTAATTTCACTGCAGCGCTTATCTGCGGGGATTCCGGAAAGCTTTATGAAATCCTCTATCAGAGCCTTCGGCATCAGCGCAGGCAGAATATCAATATATCTGCCCCCTTTTGATGCTGTCAGCTCCCGTACAAGTCTTGCATCAATTTTTTCCTCGCTCAATGCCGGTTTAAGATCTATCTCTATCCTGTAACGACCGCTTTCCATATCCTTCATATGAGCTGAGGCGCTTCGTACAACAGCGCCGGACAAGCCGTATCTTCTTAACTCAGCCTCTCCGAAATCGGTATATATGCATTTATTCTTTTTTGTGTCAATTACCTTAATGGCAATATTCTTCAATAACAGACCATCCGCATCATATCCGAAATGCTCCTCTGTCTCGACCGGAACCAGCGAAGGACGAAGGGGTATTATCGTATGACCTGCCTCCCTTGCAAAACGGTAACCGTCCCCTGTTGAGCCTGTCAAAGGATATGATTTTCCTCCTGTTGCTACTATCACCTTTTCCGCCGATATTTCCGTTCCGTCTGAAAGACATACGCCTTTTACCCTTCCTTCATCAGTAATGAGTGAACCTGCCTCAGAGGTCATTATCTCAGCACCGGATCTTTTCACCTCACTGAAAAGAGTATCAACTATATCTCCTGCTCTGTCTGAAACAGGAAATACCCTGCCTCCCCTTTCGGTTTTCAGCGGACAGCCTCTTTCTTCAAAAAAGCTCATTGTATCAGCAGGAGAAAATGCATTAAGGGCACTGTAAAGAAATTTGCCGTTTGTCGGCGTATTGGCAATAACTGTCTTTACATCACAGTTATTTGTGACATTACATCTGCCCTTTCCCGTTATATACAGCTTTCTGCCCACACGGTTATTCTTCTCGATAAGAAGCGTATCCCTTCCGTTTCGGGCAGAAAAAATTGCCGCCATGAGTCCGGCGGCACCACCGCCTATAATGACGGTATTTTTTTTCTTCAATTTCCTTCCTCCTCGCTTTTGCTGCGATATACGTCATATTCCTCCCAGATAGATTCCAGCCTGCCGAAGGTCTGCTCGACCTGTCCGTCAAGCTCGATCACCGTTGCAACTATAAGCGCATTTATCATGCTGAGCGGCGCTACAAGAGAATCTACCACTGATGCCATATCACTTTTTGCGATAAGGATATAATCTGACAGACTGCACAGCGGACTTGTCATGCTGTCGGTTATCGCAATTACCTTTGCTCCTCTTCTTTTTGCAAAGGTCATTGCCTTTACTGCCGCATTGGAATATCTCGGAAAGCTTATACCGATTATTACATCATCTTCACTGATACGGAAAAGATTTTCATATATCTCCGTTTCACCGTAGTTGCTGACCACCTTTACTCTGTCAAAAATAAGGGAATAATAATACCCCAAAAAGGAAGCAAGCGCTGCTGAGCTTCTTACGGCAAATATGTAGATTGTCTTTGCCTTTGCTATTGCCTTGACCGCATTTGCAAAATCATCCTTTGAGGTTTCCTCAAGAGTACGGCGTATCTTTTCAATATCCTGATTCAGTACACTCGAAAGTACATCGGAACCTGAAAGCCTGCTTTTGGTGACCTCTATACGCTGCACGGAAGTAAGCTTATCCCTTATCATTTCCTGCATTGCCTTCTGCATTTTAGGATATCCGTCATATCCAAGCTCAGTGGCAAAGCGTACCACTGTGGATTCACTTACTCCAACTGTAGTTCCGAGCTTTGATGCTGTCATAAATGCAGCCTTATCATAATGCTCTGTAATGAAATTGGCTATCAGCTTCTGTCCCTTTGAAAAACCTGACATATTATCATTTATTTTTGTCAATAAATTCATTTCTGCGCCTTCTCTGAAAATTCTTTAAATCATATTTTTCTTAACCCATATTAAAGGATACGATCAGTACTGAAAAAACACTGAGAACGATCATAACACAAAGAACTATTGCTGTTATTCTGATAATCAATTTGCGCCTTTTAAACATTCTTATCCTCTCCTCTGATTGTTCCATAGGTACACGACTTGTACCCGCCTCTTTTCATACAATATCATTATAACAGACCTTTTAAAAAAAGCAAGTATAAAAAAAGAAATATTTTGTTCCTTTACCGCCGTAAATGAATGATATAAACGGACAGATTTCATTTTATTCCTTTTAAAGCAGTATAAAAGGATTGACAAATGACGCATTTTGAAGGATAATAGTAGTGTATAATTTTCTGCAAATTATATATGAATGACAGAGTCTCAGAACTTGCAGTCATTATCATTCAATATTTAAGGAGGAAGGACAATGGGTTACACTATTGCTCAGAAAATCATTAAGGCTCATCTGCTCAGCGGCGAAATGACCGTAGGCAGCGAGGTGGGACTTAAAATCGACCAGACACTTACTCAGGACGCTACAGGCACAATGGCTTATCTTGAATTTGAAGCCATCGGAGTTCCTAGAGTTAAAACGGAAAAAAGCGTCGCTTATATCGATCATAACACACTTCAGACAGGCTTTGAAAATGCTGATGACCACCGCTTTATCCAATCCGTTTGTAAAAAACACGGTATTTATTTCTCAAGACCGGGCAACGGTATCTGTCATCAGGTTCATCTTGAGCGCTTCGGAAAGCCCGGAAAAACCCTTATCGGCTCTGACAGCCATACTCCCACAGGCGGCGGTATCGGTATGCTCGCTATAGGTGCAGGCGGTCTTGATGTTGCTGTTGCAATGGGCGGCGGCGCTTACTACATCTCTATGCCTAAAATGGTTCGTATCAACCTCACAGGCAAGCTTCAGCCGTGGGTTTCTGCAAAGGATATTATCCTTGAGGTTCTTCGCATTATGTCCGTAAAAGGCGGCGTAGGCAAAATTATCGAATACGGCGGAGAAGGAGTTAAAACTCTTACAGTTCCCGAAAGAGCTACCATTACAAATATGGGCGCTGAGCTTGGCGCAACCACTTCTGTATTCCCCTCAGACGAGATCACTAAAAGCTTCATGAAGGCTCAGGGACGCGAGGCAGACTGGATCGAGCTTTCCGCTGATGCTGATGCAGTATATGATGAGATCATCAATATTGATCTTTCTAAGCTTGCTCCTATGGCTGCATGTCCTCACAGCCCCGATAATGTTAAGACTATTGAGGAAATAGGTCCTCAGAAGATCGATCAGGTATGTATCGGTTCATGTACAAATTCCTCATATCTTGACCTTATGCGTGTTGCAGCTATTCTCAAGGGCAAAACTGTTGCAGAAGGAGTTTCACTTGCTATTGCTCCCGGTTCAAAGCAGGTTTACAATATGCTCGCAAGAAACGGCGCTCTTGCTGATATCATTGAAGCAGGCGCAAGAATCCTTGAATGTGCCTGCGGTCCGTGTATCGGTATGGGACAGTCACCTAACAGCAAGGGTATATCACTGCGTACGTTCAACCGTAACTTTGAAGGCCGTTCCGGAACACGCGACGGACAGATATATCTTGTCAGCCCTGAAACAGCAGCAGCTTCCGCTCTTACAGGTGTATTCACCGATCCGAGAACACTTGGTGACGCTGTTGATATTCCCCTTCCTGAGAAATTTGATTTCAATGACAATATGGTCATTGCTCCTGCATCAGAAGCTGAAATGGACAGCATTGAGGTTCTCAGAGGCCCCAATATCAAGCCCTATCCCGAAACTGCTCCTCTTGCAGATAGTATTGATGTTCCCTGCTCACTCAAGGTCGGTGATAATATCACAACAGACCATATCATGCCGGCAGGCGCAAAAATCCTTCCCCTTCGTTCAAATATACCCGCTATCTCACAGCACTGCTTCACCGTATGCGATAAGGACTTCCCTGAAAGAGCTAAAAAGCTCGGTGCGAGCATTATCGTCGGCGGTGTGAACTACGGTCAGGGCTCATCCCGTGAGCACGCTGCTCTTGCTCCCCTTTATCTCGGAGTAAAGGCTGTTGTTGTTAAGTCCTTCGCAAGAATCCACAGAGCTAACCTTATAAATGCGGGCATCCTCCCCCTTACCTTCGTAAATGAAGCTGATTATGACAGCATCAATGAGGGTGATGAGCTTTCTATTCCCGATGTTCGCAAGCTTATCTCTGAGGGCAAGGAACAGCTTACCCTTGTAAACAAGACAAACGGTAAGAAAATTTCTGTAATGTGTGAGCTTTCAGACAGAACAAGAGATATTATCCTTGCAGGCGGTCTGCTCGACTATACAAGGAATAACGGCTGATATGAATAATTTTAATAATCAGGGAAATCCGAACAAAACTGCCTCAGACTATGAGTACCTCAGCAAAGGTCCTGTCAAAATGGACGTACTGAGAAGCTATTATCCTGATGCAAGACTTGCATCTCCTGCCGATGCAAAGGAAAGACTGCTTCAAATGATAATCCCTGCCGCTGTTTTGATACTTGTTGGTATTGTTATTCTGCTGATACATATTTCAAAGGATTCTGAACAAACAAGATTTTTGGCTAATGCAGCCAAAGCGGAGGGTTCACTATCCATAATCCTTCCTACGCTGCAGTTCCCTGAAATGCTCTTAGATGAAGAGTGTAATGTTATTGCGTATACTTATACATACGAAGGAGTAAAATACAAGGGTTCTCAGATAATGAATAATAGTCAGATCTCTGAAATAACTCTTGTAGACTCCGAAAGCGGCATTAATGATACCGAAAAGTCAAATAAAAAGAAACTGCAGGTTTATGTTGACAAGAATGATCCTTCCAGTTCAAGACTTACAAAGGACAACAGTCTCAGAAACGGCTTTTTATATTTCGGAATTTTTATTGTTGCAGCCTTAATATTTACAGTTGCGGGTATTATCCGATATAATAATTGTATTTCATTAAAGACCGCTGTTTACACAAACAGCAAAAATAAAAAGAAATATCATAAAATACAAGCTTGATATTATCATATCCTGAACAAACACAGAAAGGATGTTTTTCCCATGGCTAAAATTCAGATGACTACACCTATCGTTGAGATGGATGGAGATGAAATGACAAGAATTCTCTGGAAAATGATAAAGGATAAGCTTATCCTTCCCTTTATTGATCTTAAGAGCGAATATTATGATCTCGGTCTTGAGAACAGAGAAAAAACAAAGGATCAGGTCACTATTGACAGCGCTGAGGCTACAAAAAAATACGGCGTTGCCGTAAAATGCGCTACAATTACACCTAATGCAGAGCGTGTTAAGGAATATAACCTCACTCAGATGTGGAAATCTCCTAACGGTACTATCCGTGCAATTCTTGACGGTACTGTTTTCAGAACTCCTATCCTCGTTAAAGGTATCACTCCCTACATTTCAAACTGGAAAAAGCCTATTACAATTGCGCGTCATGCTTATGGCGATGTATATAAGAATACAGAAATGGTTGTTTCAGAAGGAAGCAAGGCAGAGCTTATCGTGACCGACAAGTACGGCAATGAAACAAGACAGCTTATCCATGAATTCAAAGGCTCGGACGGTATTATTCAGGGACTCCATAATGTCGACAAGAGTATCGGAAGCTTTGCAAGAGCCTGCTTTAACTTTGCTCTTGATAAAAAGGAAGACCTCTGGTTCGCTACAAAGGATACAATTTCCAAAAAATATGACCATCGCTTCAAGGATATCTTCAACGAGATATTTGAAAAGGAATATAAGGAAAAATTTGAGAAAGCAGGCATCACCTATTTCTATACGCTTATTGATGATGCGGTTGCCCGTGTTGTACGCTCAGAGGGAGGCTATATCTGGGCTTGCAAGAACTATGACGGTGACGTAATGTCCGATATGGTCGCTACTGCCTTCGGTTCTCTTGCTATGATGACTTCTGTTCTGGTTTCACCCGACGGTATCTATGAATATGAGGCTGCTCACGGAACTGTTCAGCGTCATTATTACAAATACCTTAATGGAGAATCCACATCTACCAACTCTGTCGCAACACTTTTTGCATGGTCCGGCGCTCTCAGAAAAAGAGGCGAGCTTGACGGAAATACTGCTCTTTCCGATTATGCAGATAAGCTTGAAAAGGCTACTATCGCAACTATTGAGGACGGTATCATGACAGGCGACCTTTATCTCCTCTCATCACTTGAAAATAAGAAAAAGGTTGACAGCGAAACCTTCCTCGATGAGATAAACAAGCGTCTTACTGCTCTTATGGCATAATAAACAATTATAATATCACAACCTTACGGAGAAGCTTCGGTTTCTCCGTAATTTTTTTTGATAATGTGACCATCAGTCTATTTTACATTTGACGAAAAAATAATTTTATTATATAATATATGGTATGGGTGTGATGGGTATATTATAATTGCATACCCTGTATGACTTATTTAAAACTAAGGATGCGATAGCATATGATACATCTGAGAAATGTCTCAAAAATCTATCCGAACGGCACTGAAGCTCTTAAAAATATTTCACTTGATATAAACAAAGGGGAATTTGTGTTTATTGTCGGTCCGTCCGGAGCAGGAAAAAGTACCTTTCTTAAGCTTCTTATACATGAGGAAAAAGCCAGCTTCGGAAAAATCAGCGTTAATGGCTTTGATATGATGAAAATAAAAAACCGTAAGGTCCCTTATCTCAGAAGAACTATGGGTATAGTATTTCAGGATTTCAGACTTATTGACAAAATGAATGTCTATGATAATATTGCCTTTGCTATGAGAGCAATAGGGGAACCTGAAAAGAAAATAAAAAAACGTGTCAAATCCGTAATAGAACTTGTGGGACTTAATGGAAAGGAAAAATGCCGTCCTAATGAGCTTTCGGGCGGTGAACAACAGCGTGTCAGCCTTGCAAGAGCGCTTGTCAACAAGCCTGAGCTGATAATTGCCGACGAACCTACAGGCAACATTGATCCGAAAATGTCATTTGAGATAATGAGAAAGCTTGTGGAAATAAACAACCGGGGAACAACTGTTATTGTTGTTACACATGAGCATGAGCTTGTGCGTGAGTTCGGTGGAAGAGTAATTATTATCAAAGGCGGAACTGTGGAACGTGATGACAAGATACAGACTGTATATCACCCCGCCGATCAGGATGAAGGAGATGTGGGAACATGAAGCTTTCGAGTATAGGCTACCTTTTTAAAGAAGGTATAAAAAATATCTGGAATAACCGCATGATGTCGCTTGCATCTATAATTGTCCTTGTTTCCTGTCTTATTATCACAGGGGCTGCAATGCTGATCTCCGTCAATGTATCGAATCTTATCGCAAATATCGGTGACGATAATCAGATAAATGTATACCTTGACTACAGTCTGTCAGACCTTGATTCAATAAAGCTCGGCTCTCAGATATCAAAAATCCCGAATGTTGAGGATTGTGAATTCTATTCCAAGGATGAAGGAATAAAGGAATTTGAAGAAAAGCTTGGCGATGATATCTATCAGAGTATGCAGGGAGATGATAACCCCCTCGGAAATGTTTATAAGGTGCGGCTTACCGATCTTTCCGAATATAAGGACACCATTGATGAAATAGAAAAGCTTGACGGAGTAATGAGCGTCAGTGACCGCGCCGCTATCGCCCGCACCCTGACAAAGCTTAATTATTTTGTCGGTATCGTCGGCTTCTGGATAGTGACTATTCTTGGTGTGGTCACTCTGTTCATTATTTCAAATACGATAAAAATGACCATGTATTCCCGCCGTTTTGAGATAAGCATAATGAAATCAGTCGGTGCTACAAATGCCTTCGTCAGGATCCCGTTCATTATTGAAGCTATGACTATCGGCTTTTTATCAGGCTTATTATCCTCGGGTGTAATAATCTTTCTTTATGAGCCTGTCAGAGAAACTGCTGCGGGTATGATATCACTTATCGGTACCTCTACTATCCCCGTTGAAAAGCTTTGGCTGCAGATACTTCTCTGCTTCTGCGGTATCGGTATAGTGATAGGATTTCTGGGCGGATTTATCTCCATTACAAAATATCTGCGTAAGGAAGGAGGAGAGATCCTTGGCTGGTAAAAAACATTATCATAAGTTGATTTCAGTACTTGCCGTTTTTCTTGCCGCGACTGTTTTTGTATTCTCCAATGTCTGTGCCTTTGACGTAAATGAAAATTCCAGTGAACGTAAGCAGATTGCAAAAGAAAATAAGGAATACGAAAAAGAGCTTGCTTTGACAGAAAAGGAAATAGCTGAAAAAGAAAAATACAGTCTTGAGCTTCAGAAAAAAATTGGGGCTCTCTCTGATAAAATCAAAAAGAGCAACGAAAAAATAAAAACTCTGAACTCAGAAATACAAGAAAAGCAAAAGCAGCTTGATGATAGAATGGCTGCTATTGAGGACAGACTTGATCTCCTTCGTCAGAGACTGAGGGCAATTTATACCGCCGGAGATGTTTCTGCTCTTGAGGTCATTCTCCAGGCAAAGGATTTTTCGGATTTCATTGATAAAATGGAGCTTGTACAAAGTATGGCAAGCTATGACGACAACCTCATAAAAGGGCTTAAAGAGGAAATGAAGGGTATCGGTGCTCAGCAGGTACAGCTCAGAAAGAATAAACAGAAAATTGAGGATGAAAAAGATTCTCTCGTAAAAAACAAGGAAAAAATCAACCAGCTTTCCCAGGAAAATCAGGCTATAATTGAAGAACTGAATTCAAAAAAGCAAGACACCGAAAGCGCTATTGAGGAAAATGAAAAAAGACAGGCTGAACTTGAAGCCGCACTCAGAGCTTACAATAAGGAAATGGCTGAAAAAGCAAGAATTCAGCGTGAACTTCAGAAGAAGCGAGAGGAAGAAAGAAGAAAACGCCTTGAAGAAGCCCGCAAAAACAATGCCAATAACAATAACAATAACAATAACAATAACAATAACAATAATACCGGCACGGATAATACTGAGGAAGAATTTGATGACGAGGAACCGTTTATTGATACGACAGGTGATTTTGTATGGCCTTGTCCCGGACATACCTACCTCACCTCTACCTTCGACGAATGGCGCGGCGCAAATAATCATGGAGCTCTTGATATTGCAGACGGTGATATTTACGGCGCGGCTGTTGTCGCCTGCTATTACGGAACGGTCATTTATGCCGATAATTTCTGTCCGCACGATTACGGAAAATCTTCAAGCTGCGGCTGCGGCGGAGGCTACGGCAGATTCGTTATGATAGACCATGGTGACGGCAAGGTCTCAATTTACGGACATCTTTCAGATGTTGTAGTTGAATCAGGTCAGGAGGTCCTGCCCGGTCAGCTTATCGGTTATGTTGGCTCCACAGGCTATTCCACAGGTCCTCATCTTCATTTTGAGATGCAGTATAACGGAGTACGCTATGACCCGCTTGAGGAATACAGTTGATAAATTTAACTTATTCAAATATCAAAAATCAGGCTGCTGAATCTTTTTAATTAAAGACTCAGCAGCCATTTTCTTACAAAAAATATTTTAGATCGTTACCCTTGCTGTTGTTTTATTATCCTTCGTTTCTACCTCTATACGCTTTGTGACCGTGGATTTAAGACGCTGGACATGAGATATGATTCCTATGGTACAATTTCCTGTACTTATATTCTGCAAAGCCTGTATAGTCATATCAAGCACATCATCATCAAGCGTTCCGAAGCCTTCATCAATAAACATAGAGTCAATATGTATTCCTCCTGCACGATGCTGTATCATATCCGATAACCCTATAGACATCGCAAGTGAAATTACAAATGCCTCTCCTCCGGAAACAGAACTTACATGGCGGAATTTACTTTTATTACAATTGAATACATCAATATCCAAGCCTCCAAGAGACTTTTTATTCCTTACGGTACCGCTTCTGAACAGCTTATATTTATTATTCATCATCTTCTGGAGCCTGATATTTGACATTTCAAGAATAGAATCAAGATATCCCATCTGAACATATTCCTGTATACCTATCCTGTCGCATTTAGGAACCGAACCCGAGGCGGTAAAATACAGATCCTCACAATTTTTATAGTATTCACAAGCCTTTCTGTATTTGCCCGCATTTGATGTTATGAGAGATACTGCCTGATTATTTCTTTCGATCCTGAATTTCAGCATAGATATCTCTTTTTCATAATCAACTGCTATCTTTTCGAGTTCTCTTTTTTCATTACAGAGCGCTTCCTTGTCATACAGCGGAATTTCTTCGATTTCCTGACTTATCTGAGCAATGCTGCCTTTGTTCTCGGATATCTTATTATTATGATCTATAAGAGCTTTCTGTGAAACTTCATATTTTCTTTTCAGCTTTTGTGCCTCAAGCTCTATACTCTTTATTTCATCAGATGCTTCTTTCTCTGTCGAATGTTTCAGCTTTTCTTCAGAGTTCTTTATTTCAATCTGAAGATGTCTTGCATTTTCCTTGCCGACTTCGATCTTGCTGCCGACATCGGAAAGTTCAGCGCGAAGCCTTTCAAGCTCAGTATTATTCTTTTCGGACGAAGCCTTCAAACTGCGGTTCTCTTCGCATAGCTTTTCAAGTGCTTCCATATCCTTCTTAACAGTTCCGGCAATTTTATACTGATTACCAAGCTCCTCGTTTATCCTCTGACCGAAAATATCGTCCGGAACATCTGTGCTGATGATATCCGCCGCATTATTCCTGATATTTTCTATTCTTGCCATAGCATCGGCAACGGCTGTATTATATTCAATTGCCTTCTGCTGTGAGGCTTTTTCTGAATTCTTGAAACTGATCTCAGCAGCATCCAGTTCTTCCCTTGTAGGCGCACCCGTTTTCGCCGCGGCAGGAAAAGGATGTTCCATTGATCCGCATACGGGACAACGGCAGCCCGATTTCAGGTCTGATGCAAGATAGCAGGCAAGATCACTGTCATAGATATGCTTTGTTTTCTTATAATAATCTTCTTTTTCCTTAACCTCTGCCTTTGATGCTTCATAAAGCTTCAATTTTTGTTCAACAGTATCTTTCCTTGTCTGCCAGTCCTTAATTGAATCATTTATTTTCCTGAGCCTTTTTCCGTATTCTACGATCTTATTCCACTCAATTTTCTTATCTGCAAGACGAGCATCTACATCACTCAATTCGGCAAGACGTGCCTTTTCTGTTATGATCTTATCCGATAAAACGTTAAATTTGCTTTCCTTGCTTTTCTTTTCTTTTTCCAATGTGTTTATTTTACTGATCACAGCAGTATACTGTTTCCTGCTTTCCTCCAGCTTTTTATATTCCGGAAGTACAGACTTAAGAACAGCAGCCTCTCCAAGAAGCTTCTCAGCTTTAACAGGGTTATCCTTACACGCTTCAAGCCTACCCTCAAACAGAGGAAGATCTTTTTCAAGCCTTTCCTTTTCGCTTGTAAGATATTTTAACCTGTTCTTTTTTTCATCAAGCTTATCGATCATCTCAAGCTTTTCCGAAACAGCCTTGAGCTTATTTTTGTTCTCATCGGCTTTGACACTAAGAGAAGAAAATTCGTCTTCCTCTTTCTTTATAAGCTCATTGGTCTTTTCTGTCAATTCATCATAATAATCCGGAGTTGCAGATACCTCAGTCTGAGACCTTAACAAATTGTTTATCGGATCTTCCTCAGAACATACTATAAGCTTCGCTGCAGCACTGAGCTCATAAGAAAGCTTTTTCTTTTCATCAGCCGCTTCACCCTTGAGAAGCTTCAGTTCATCCGTAAGCTGAGAATACTTTTCTGTATCAAATATGGCATTGAGTACCTCTTTACGCTGTTTTGTATCCTCTCTTACAACAGCCATAAATTCTCCCTGAGCGATCATACAGATCTTCCGGAAATTCTTTTTATCAATACCGATTATAGAAGTCACTTTATTGAGTACATCAGTTTCATTATAATATGATGTTCCCTCTTCACGACATTCAAGACAAACAGATGAATTATGCGTTTTATAGTCATCATCGCTCTTTGCCTCTGTTTTTCCGCGTTTAAGAGCCTTTAAGCTATATCCGGGAGAACGCTTTATGTAATAATCCTTTCCGTTACATTCAAAATATACCTCAACATATGTTTCATCCTTATCCTCAGCCATATCATTCCTGAGAAGAGAAGCACTTCTGTTTTTGTTTCCGCTTACTGTTTCTCCGTATAAGCCATAGCTCAGCGCCTCAAATATTGTACTCTTTCCTGCCCCCGTCTTTCCGGTGATCAGATATAATCCGCAATTATTCAGCTTGGAAAAATCAATTTCAGTTCTCTCAAGATACGGTCCGAAGGCACTCATAACAAGCTTTGTAGGTTTCATGCTTTATCACCCCATAATTTATTTATTACACCCATGAGTATTCTTTCCTGCTCTTCATTCATTTCTTTATCCTGATGCATTACTTTATAAAGATCCTTAAATATATCAGCGGGACTTTCATTTTCTATTTTTCTTGTCTTCATAATAGCATCAGCATTTTCCCTGCTATTTGCCTTAAAGTCATAGCTTACATTCATCAGTCCCGGATAAAGTGATGAAAGACTTCTTGCCGCTTCTTCAACATATGTGTCATTAAGCAGTGTTATAAACACATAATCATCCGTTACTATTCCTTTTTCATTCACAGGCATAGAAATAAGATCCTCAAATTTTCCAACGATCTTTCTCATTTCGTGGAGAGGTACGATCGGAATTTTTTCTGTCTTAAGCTCACAAAACTCTTCCCCTGCCTTTTTTTCGCCTATTTCTACTACAAAAAAGTACTTTGTCTGTCCTGATTCATTGGAAGCATATTTCAGCATTGTACCGCAATAACACAGTCTTCCGTCATTAAAGCTCTGCGGTCTGTGAATGTGTCCCATAGCGGTATAATCAAAATCACCGAACGCTTCCTTAGAAATATAATCCACTCCGCCAATAGAGGTCTCCGATTCGGACATCGTACTGCCTGCTATGAACTGGTGGCAGAGAAGGACATTTCTCTTGCTCTTGTCTATATTCATTTTTTCAACAAGATATGAAAAAGCCTTTGTATAATCATCAAAATCGGTTCCGTAAACATTGTTGACTTCGCTTATCCTGAAAAATGAAAGCGGGTAGAAATTGATTTCACCGTATTCATCATTAAGCACTATCTTTTCGGGTGCGCCGTCAAAAATAGCGTTATTATATATACCGCCTGCTTCTACGATCGTCGAATACTGAGAAAGCCTTTCAGGTGAATCGTGATTTCCGCTTATCATTATTACCTTTATCCCTTTTTCATAGAAACGTGTCATCATGCTGTCATAAAGCTTTACTGCTTCTACAGAAGGATTTGTTTTATCAAATACATCACCCGAAATGAGCACTGTACCGATTTTTTCTCTTTCGATAAGCTCAAACATCCTGTCTAAAATGTACGACTGCTCACTAATCATTGAGAAGCTGTTCACGACCTTACCAAGATGCAGATCTGAAATGTGAAGCAATTTCATTTCAATTACCCTCTTTCCAATAATCATTTAAAATATCTGAATATTCCGCGCAGAATTATTCTATACATTTATTATAAACAACTAATATTTACTTTTCAAGTGTTCATTTTTTATAGCTGTTCAATTTATCGTACACTATATTATTATTGACATATGATCTGAATTGTTTTATAATTCTAATGTATTTCCATTTTAAACAATTTTTTACAGGAGGAAAAATGCACCCTATAATTACAAATTCAAAAAGAATACTGATACATCAGTTAGGTGAGGTATATCCTGTTTTGATAATATCCCTTCCGCTGATAATTTTAATCAGACTAATAGCTTTCAAAATCAATACCAAAAAAGGCATCAAGCTTAATTTATGGCATGAAGCCGGCTTTCTGCTGTTTGGGCTTTTTTCTGCTCTTATTATCTCAAGCACTGTTATTCCGGAGATTATCATAACCGAAAACGGTATCACAACAAACGCCTTTACAAATATGTGGCAGTCAAACCTCATTCCCGGAAGTGTTATCTGGAGAAGCATCTCGGCAAGCAAGCATTTTGATTACAGTTACTTCACTTACAACCTTCTCGGAAATATTGCAATATTTGTTCCCATCGGCTTCTTTCTCCCTCTTTTATGGAAAAAATTGAATTTTCCGCTTACTGTGCTTTCTGGATTTCTGTTTTCTCTGTTTATAGAGCTGTTTCAGCTTTTCCTGCCCCGCTTTACCGATATTGACGACATTATCCTCAATACAACGGGAACAGTTATAGGAGCCGGACTTTATTACCTTTTGCGATTCATTGCCCCTCGCTTTACCGAAAAATTCAAATACCAATAAAAAAAACAGCGTTGATTCTGAACAAAACAGAACCAACGCTGATTTTTTATTTCATTCTGTGAACACCGCTGAGGTCGCTGAGTATTATACAGCCCGTTGTACAGTTCTTTGCACATACTCCAAAATCGGGACAATCAGTACATTTCTCATAATCAATAACGGCAACATTGTTTTCTACCTTTATTGCTCCGAGAGGACATACCTTTTCACATTTTTTACAGCCTATACAGCCGTTTGAGCATACCTTTCGCGTAACAGCTCCCTTGTCCTTATTGCTGCAGGTAACCACTACCCTTTCAACATCCGGAACAAGCGATATAATATGATTAGGACACTTCTTTGTACATAGTCCGCAGCCTATGCATTTTCTTGTATCAACATGAGCGATACGGTTTTCTATGCATATGGCATCCTGCGGACATACTGATGCACAGTCTCCGAAGCCGAGACAGCCGTATGTACAGCTTCCCTTTCCGCCAAACATAAGCTTTGCGCCGGCACAGGTCTCTATTCCGATATAATCAGCCTTATCCTGCGTTTTATTGCAGTCTCCGGCACAATGTACGACAGCAACCTGCTCAACAACATCCTCACATTCAACACCGAGTATCTCACCGAGCTGCTTTGCAACGCCGTCTGCTCCCGGAACACAAAGATTTGTCTTTGTACCGGGCTTTTCGCAGAGTGCCTTTGCATAGCCGTCACAGCCGGCAAAGCCGCAGGCTCCGCAGTTTGCACCGGGAAGACATTCTCTTATTGCCGGAAAACGCTCGTCCTCCTTAACAGCCATAAGCTTTGAAGCTATTACAAGCACCGCTGCACAAATTATTCCTATTATAAGAACAGGAATTACAGCAGTAAGAATTTGTTCCATTCTCTTTTCCTCCCTTATGCAAACAGATTTTCAATTACTCCGCCAAAGCCGAGGAACGAAAGAGATGTTATAGCCGCTGCTATCAGCGTAATGGGAAGTCCCTGAAAGCTCTTGGGAATATCGCTGCCCTCAATGGTAGAACGAACACCTGAGAACATGACCATAGCAAGAAAGAAGCCTAAACCGCTGCCAAGTGAATTTATCATTGCTTCAACAAAGGTGTAACCCTCGTCTATGTTGAGTATCGTAACACCCAGCACGGCGCAGTTTGTTGTGATCAGCGGAAGATATACACCGAGCGATTTATGAAGCGACGGAACATATCTCTTGAGTATTATTTCAACAAGCTGAACAAGAGCAGCTATTACAAGAATAAATACTATCGTCTGGAGATAGCCGAGATTATTGGGATTGAGAAGGTACATCTGTATTGGCCATGTTACAGCAGTAGCCATAAGCATAACGAATATTACCGCCAGACTCATTCCTGCTGCACTGCCAAGCTTCTTTGAAACGCCAAGGAAAGGACATATGCCTAAAAATCTTGAAAGTACATAGTTATTGATGAAAACGGCAGAAAGGAGTATTATTATCAGCTTAGTCATTTAAAGCAGCCTCCTTTTTCTCTTCAGTGCAGCTTGTCTTTCCGCAAAGCTCAGCCTGCGGACAGCCGGCACAGCCAAAATTCTTCTTCTGCGGCTTATTCTTCGCAAATTTATTGACACAGGCTATAAGCAGACCGAATACAAAGAATCCGCCCGGAGCCATTGTCATTATTGAAATATGATTATCTATCAGCACCGGTATCTCAAATCCGCAGAAGGTACCGCTGCCGAATATCTCTCTGATAGTTGCCATAAG
>CACXDV010000189.1 GCA_902766585.1 uncultured Ruminococcus sp. | reverse complement strand
CCGTTTTCATGCAGCAGCAGCATAGCCATAGGCTTGCCCACGATATTGCTCCTGCCGATAACTGCACAGTTCTTTCCGCTTACGTCTATTCCCTCATTATGTATCATTTCCATAACTCCGGCAGGTGTGCAGGGGAGAAAATGATAATCGCCTATCATTATTTTTCCCACATTTGAGGGATGGAATGCATCAACATCCTTAAGCGGGGAAATGGCATTTATCACTGCCTTTTCATCAAGATGCGCGGGCAGCGGGAGCTGGCAGAGTATGCCGTTTATTGAAGGCTTATTATTAAGCTCCTCAACAAGAGAAAGAAGCTCCTCCTGAGTTGTCTCAGCCGGAAGTGCATATTCCTCGGAAACAAAGCCGACATCAGCACACGCCTTTTTCTTATTATTTACATAAACTCTTGATGCCGGATCATCACCGACGATTATAACAGCAAGACCGGGAGCAATACCCTTTGCCTTAAGCTGCTCACATTCCTCTCTCACCTGTGCTCTTACCTTTGCGGAAACCTCTTTTCCGCTGATTATTTTTGCCATTTTGATTCTCTCCTTTATAATTTCAGTATTCCGTATGCTCTGTGGAATTTGCCTTTGCCTTTCTGAGATTTATTATCAGAAGTACGATACCGACAATAACAAGTATCCCCGAAAGTATCTGTGACACCCTCAGTCCGAAAAACGGAGTATACAGGCTGTCTGTGCGAAGCCCCTCAACAACCATTCTCTCAAGTCCGTACCAGATAAGATAAAGAACGAATATCTCTCCGTCAAATTTTCTCCATTTCAGGCTGATGATAAAAAGCAGTACAAAGCCGAGTATGCACCATACGGATTCATAGAAGAAACAGGGGTGTACTGCCTCGCCGCCTGTATTTTCACTTACCATTCCCCAGGGAAGGTCAGTAGGTGTTCCGAATGCCTCCTGATTGATAAAATTTCCCCATCTGCCGATACCCTGTCCGATAAGAAAACCCATTGCGCCGATATCGAGCATTCCGGGTATATTCATTTTCTTTTTTTTCGCAGCGATACAGGCAGCGCCGAGACCTCCGATTATGCCTCCGTATATTGCAAGTCCTCCGCTGTGTATATCGAATATCTTCAGCGGTTCGGAGGCATAATCACTCCAGCTGAAAATCACATAATACAGTCTTGCGCCGATTATACCGCATATAAGTCCTGCAAGAACACAGTCAAAAAATTCCTCGGAATTGATATTGTAGCGCTTAAGATTTTTCATGGCGAAGAGCAGCGCAAGCAGAAAGCCCGCGCCGATCAGTATGCCGTACCAATAAACACTGAAATCGCCTATCGAAAATGCCACTCTTTCGACCTGAAGCTTTATCCCAAGACCGGGAAAGCTGACATTGTACATTTATATTTCCTTCCTTCCTTTAAGCTTCTGTCATCAATCTCCGCCGCGAACGACGGAAAGACAGTAGTTTTCGGGATCAAGCTGTTCTTTAAGTCTCTCGTTCACATCAGCAAGGGTAAGATTTCTGAACAATTCCGTCATATCCGCCACTTCCTGCTTTGTAAATTCCACGCTTATAAGTTCTGAGGCTATTGCCTGCTTGGAATCAAGAAGAGAAACTATCCTGCCGTATACAGCCCTTTTGGATATCTCAAAATCCTCCTCGCTGATACCGGTCTCATGGAGCTTTACGATAGCAGTCCTTATCCTCTCGGCTACGGTTTTCGGGGCATTGGATTCGCCTGAGAAAATAATGCTCCTGTAGCCTCTTCCGCAAAGATATTCCGTTCCGAAGGAGGAATTTATCAGCTTATCATCCATAAGACTGTTATACAGTTCTGAGCCTTCACCCGCAAAGGCATCAAGTATGATGCTCGTGCATACGGACTCCTTCGGAGTTACCGGAGCTTCCTTGCCATGCTCCTTGAAGCCCAGATCAAAAAGAGGTATCATGACCGTCATTACCTGCTCGCTGTAATGCTTCACTGCCTCATACGGTTCCTCGGGAAGAAGAAGCTTTGTTTCAACAGGCTCATCATGTCTGAGCTTTTCATCAAGAAGCTTCTCAATATCCTCGACCGATACATCACCGACAATTACCATTGTCATATTGTGCATATTGTAATAGCTGTTATAACATTCATACAGTATTTCCGGTGTGATCTCAGCAATAGACTCCACTGTTCCCGCGATATCTATATTAATGGGATTATTGTGATACAAGCCCTGGAACAGATTCATCATTACACGCCAGTCGGGGCTGTCGTCATACATCTTGATTTCCTGAGATATGATGCCCTGCTCCTTTGCGACCGTTTCCTCGGTAAAATACGG
>CACXDV010000188.1 GCA_902766585.1 uncultured Ruminococcus sp. | reverse complement strand
TCCTCATTCTTTGATGCCTTCGACATATTGAAGGTTATCAGTGAACCGCATGCGCAGATCACGAATACGAAGATACCAATTACGGCTGCAAGGTTGAAGTCCGAGGTATTAACAGTCAGTTTATACAGCCATGTTACAAGAAGGTCGGTCTGACCTGCCTTATAATAGGATGCCGGGCTTGGTCCGCCGCCGGTAAGGAAGAAGATAACATTGAAGTTATTGATATTTCCTACGAAGGTTGTGATAAGATAGGGAGTTGTTACGAAGAATATGTATGGGAATGTGATCTTGGTGAACTGCTGGAAAGCATTTGCACCGTCGATACGAGCTGATTCGTAAAGATCCTCGGGGATATTCATAAGAAGACCGGAGGAAATAAGCATTGTGTAAGGAATACCTACCCACATATTAACAACGATAACTGTTACTCTTGCCCAGTTACAATCAGAAAGGAAGGGATAATGTGTTCCAAGAAGTACATTAAGACCTGTTGAGTCACCAAGAAGAAGTCTCATGATAAGAAGGGTTACGAACTGAGGAACAGCTGCTGTGATAACGAACATTGTTCTCCAGAAGGACTTGAACTTGATTTCCTTCTTATTGATAAGGAGTGCAAGAATGATACCGAAAATGTAGTTTGTAAATGTTGCAAATACAGCCCATACGAGTGTCCAGACAAGAATCTTTCCGAAGGTCTCGGATTTCATCGGGTTGGAATAGAATACGTCTGCGAAGTTTGCAAAGCCTACCCACCAATAAAGATTTCCGGGGGGCTGGTGGTCGATATCGTAGTTAGTAAATGCTATACAAATTGTAAAGAGAATAGGAAGAACTGTAAAGAGGAGGAGGAGTGTTACCGGAATAACGAGAAGTGTTACATGGAATCTCTCATCCAGGAACATCTTAAGCTCTGCTATTGTTCCGATAGGTTTCTTACCCTCTTTTAATTCCTGATATGTAGCGAAAGCGCTCTTTGTATTTGTGATATATACTGCGAAAAATGCGATAGAAACAAGAACTGTAAGAATGAAGAACAGGAGGATCTTGTTAGAGTCATCAACTGTATCAACATTTACGATTCTCGGTACGCCGAGAGCATCCTTCTGCTTTATCGGAGCCTCGCTGCCGATAACGCCGTTAAATAACATATTAGGATAATCTGCCATGGTTACATTATTGCTGTAGATCTTGGTAAGATAAGTAATACCAAAATTAGCCATAAAGAAGAAATATGCAACCTCAGAAGCGAGGAAAAGGAGTCCCTTTCCAAGCTGCTTGTGCATCATGCTTCCTGCGCCCATGATCACATATGAAAGCTTTGTGCCGGCATCGCCGTTTGCAAATCTGTAGCCATATCCCTTAAACCCGTTTCCGATAAGTCTGAAAACAGCTTTAAAGAATGCGCCGATGATTCTGAAAAGTGCGGCTATAGCCGGTATGATTCCCTTGAAAAATGAGGAAATCTTATAGCTAATCTTCTGACCTGTGGTCATCTGGACATAGTCAAGATAATCCATTCATATACATCTCCTTTGCTTTTTTATTTGTTTGTGCCAATAACAAAGGCTTGAATATGAGCAGCCCGTTTTTTAATTGACAAGCTGCTCATACTGAACATTTGAATTATAAGCCAACAATCAGTTTTTCGTTTTTGTTCTCACAAGCTGAAATTATTCGCTCTCAATCTGAGTTACAAGATCCTGAAGGTTCTTCTTGAGAACATCGTCGCTCATGTTGCCCTTTGCTGTAACGATATCGCCGCCGAAGCCGCCTACGTTAGCAGACCAGTACTTACTGCTTACGGACTGGCCCTGTGCGTGTGAGTAGGGCTTCTGATCGTTGATAGCCTTCAGAGCAGGATCGTTCTTGATTTCATCACTCTCAAGAGCAGTCTTGTTTGTGGGGATAAGACCTCTTTCAGCATAACGAGCCTTCTGAGAATCAGCATTTGAGAGATAGTAAGCAAGTGTCTGAGCGGATACAGGGAACTTTGTAAATGCGTTTACACCGATGATCTTATAGCCGCCGAATGAGTGGAGCTGTACCTGCTTGCCGTCGATAAGAGCTGTAGGAAGCTTAGCAGCGCCGACATTTTCAGCACCGATAGCATTCTTGATAGCCGGGCCCATCCATGTACCGATAACTGCAGCACACATTGTACCGTCGCTAAAGCCCTGCTGAACGATAGCATTGTCACCTGATGTACCTGCTGAACCTGTGAAGCCTGCGCCAACCTTCTCGGAAATATGGCACATAGCCTTAGCAGCGTTAAGACCTTCAGTAGTATTGAAGGAAGCTGACTGCTTCTTTGTTGCGCTGTCATATGTGATAGAGCAGCCTGCTGCGAAATAGAATGCAGCGTTGTACCAGCCGTTGCCAAGATCGAAGAATACTGTCTTGCCTGCTGCATTAGCTGCCTCGATCATCTTATCAAGATCAGCAACATCATCCTCTGTCTTGAAGACCCTCTTATCATAGTACATAAAGTAACCGTTATCAGATGTCTTCGGGAATGCATATGCTGTACCGTCAATCGAACATACTGCAACAGCGTCCTCAGTGTTGTTAGCCTTTACATTGCCCTGGAAAAGCTCACCAACCTCTGCGATAGCCTTGCCCTGTACAAGTGTTGAGAGCTGGTCATCTGCAAAGTTGAATACGTCTGCGCCGTCCTTCGGAGACTCCATGATCTTACTGCCGGCCTTATCTTCACCGTAGGAGGTCTTAACAGAGATCTCAAACTTGAATCTGCTGTCGTTATACTTCTCCTTGAAGCTCTTGACCAGTGACTTTTCAAATTTACCGTCATCACTTGAGCACCATACTTCAAGCTTTACTGTGCCGCCGTTAGCAGTAGCCTCTTCAGCCATAGCAGACTTAAGTGTTTCGATCGTACCAGGATCGTCAACGTCTGTAACAGCAGCGTCAGCAGCTCCGCCGGGAGCTGAAGAACCGTCAGCAGTGCTTGTTGTTGTTGAACCGCCGTTTGATTTACTGGGGGTAACGTTTGTGTTTCCGCTTGCACATCCTGTGAGAGCGGTAGCAGCCATCATACCTGTGAGAATGAGAGCAAGAGCTCTCTTGGTTTTAGTAACCATTGTAATGATCCCTCTTTCTGAATATTTTTCGTGCACAATAACCGTGCCAGAAGGCTGACAATGCCGACTGCTAATACGGAAAACCGAAATTAGGCATTCGTCAACCACTGTAATAATGATAACATACCCTTAAATCCTTTTCAATGGCATATTGTTATTTTTGTTTATATCAATAATCACTACAATTATTTTTTGTTTGTTTTGTCAGATAAATTTTTATTTTTTTACTTTTACGACACTTTAAACATATTTTATTGTAAGTTTCTTACAAAATCACATTATGCATTTTGCCTATTTCATCAAATAAGAAAATAAACACATTTTTTTGAAAACAATTCCTTCATCATGTTTTTACTGCCGTATTTGTACAAAAACAGCCTTTTTTCTTATTTTTATATGTCAAAATACACAAAGTATAATTTACACATCAATCAACATAGTTTTCCGGACACTTTTGTGCAATTACCTGAAAAAACAGCCAAAACAAGCCATTTTTCCAAGGTCAATATTTTTTCGCCGGCGGCTGCATATATTATTATTAATACGAAAATATTCCTGTTTTGCAACACCATTTTCATCTTTTCAATTATCCTGCACGATCAGAATAACAGTCTGATAATCCCAAAAGCAATAAGCATTAATGATGACAGCAAAGTGAGCCACAGTTCTCCCCCGCTGATACGGCTTTTCATCATTCCGCCGCAAAAGCCTCCGAAGCAGAGCAGCAAAAGCTGAAACAGCCCGCAAAAAACCGGTATAAGCTCAGCCCCTCCGGCAACTCCCGCACCGATTCCGGCAGAAAAGGAATCGGCAGAAAGAGCCATGCCCGTATAAAGCGCCTCCCTCATATCCACATCGGAGGAACTGTCCATATCGCACACCTCAGGAGAAAGAAGTATATCAGCTGCCTTGACTGTTTCCGTTTCCGCTGATTTTTTTCTGTGCTTTAACAGCGCACCGGCGAATATATATATTCCAAGCAGTATAAGCATAACCGAGCCAATGACATTACCGGCGCGCTCCGGCAGAAAGCCCGAAGCCAAATATCCCGTTACTGTTGCGGCTGCCGTTATTATGACCGACACCCCGCATATTATCAGCTTGCACCTCAGAGGGATCCTTATCCCCCTGAGAGAACACGAAAAGCCTATCCCGAATGCATCTATACTCAACGCCGCAGCAAAAATAACTGCTGCCCAGATATCCATGATCACACATCCCATCGGCATATAATTATTCTCTACCATAATATGCCGATTGAAAAAGAGGGGATAATATAAATAATTGTATATTTTTAATTTTAAATACAATTTGTATATTTCTGATACTTGACATTTTCTTTATGCTGTGGTATTATGATTTAGTCGTCAGAAAGCGATAAAAATTCTATAGTCGGTGTCGATGACGTCGGGGGTCCACCTGTTCCCATGCCGAACACAGAAGTTAAGCCCGATGGTGCCGAAGATACTTGGATGGTAACGTCCCGGAAAAACAGGAAGATGCCGACACTTAAAGCAGCCGCTCAATAGGGCGGTTGTTTTTTTATGCCTGAAAAAAGCAGACAGAATAAACTGCCTGCCGATTATTTATTCATCATTTCCGCTGCTGTCATTGTTATTGTTTTTCTGCTTCATATATATGACCATGCACATCAGCAAAACCAATGCGGATACCGCCCTGAGTATCCATATATATATACCTGACATCAGGTCAACCTGAATAAGCTGATTTGCAAGCCACCATATGCTCAAAAACAGAAAATACAAGCTGACCGCAATTATTACCTTTCCTTCCTTCCTGAATCTGAAGAAAAGCATAACGGCAATAAGCAGCCATAAGCCCGCATAAACATATCCCATTGTTATTTCTCCTTTGCCGGTCTGTTTTTTGAGATCCTTTTTGAAGGATGCTTTCTGTCCGCGCTGAAAAGTATACTGAGTATAAAATAAATGACAAAAATAATTATCCCCGCATAGTGGATTATCTCCATAAAAACATTATCGGGTATTAGCTGTCTGAATGCATAATCCGCAACTATCCATATACCCTCGAACAGAAAAAACAGGGAGATCGGACGATAATGACGAAAGCTTCTCATTCTCGGACTGTACATTATTGTTGTTACCGCTAAACAAGCGGCAGCCGATATTATAGCAAGCAGCATGATAATAACCCTCCTCTGTCAAACAGTCTCAGATGCGTATATCTGCATTATACTTCTGATTCAGCCAAAAATCAAGTCAAACATAGCCTCAGCCTTTATTTTTGTACAATACATCAGGTAAATGATACATTTTGTATAATAATCTGATAATCATACAAATTGTATACGAATATCAGAAAAATTTTTCTTGACAATTATATATGCATATGATAATATAATAAAGTCGTCAGAAACGATACATTCAACAGTCGGTGTTGATGACGTCGGGGGTCCACCTGTTCCCATGCCGAACACAGAAGTTAAGCCCGATGGTGCCGAAGATACTCGGATGGTAACGTCCCGGAAAAATA
>CACXDV010000187.1 GCA_902766585.1 uncultured Ruminococcus sp. | reverse complement strand
TCTTTTTCATATCATTACCACCGCCATTATTTACCTATTGTTGTCAATCAACGTTTCTATTATACTACAGCTTATAGTAAAAATGCAAGAAAATTTGACTGACTTTTTTAATTTTTTTCAAGTTTTATATTTTTTCGACCTGTTTTTGTAAAATGTGCTATAATTCTGCTGCAGATTGAAACAATTCTTTTATTTACAGCTTTCATTATACCGGTCATCCAACGAACCGCTGATACAAGAAGCTTTATAAACAGTCTGCCGGGTAAAGCATATATTATTATGTATCCGATAATTTCCGATACAACAAAATAAAGCCTTATCCTGCCCTCTGTAAGACTTATCGCATACAGTGTATTGACAATAAATACTGCTGTCATAAACAAAAAATCACTTATAAAAAGCTGAATCGGCGAAGGCGGAAGGACTATCCTTACCGAGCATATTACCGTATATACAACAGCAATCCCGGCACCCATTACAAATGCCCATAAAAATGCCGTAGTCTGCTGAATGGTTGTTAGCTGCATCAATACACGCCCTATCTGAAAATATTTGCAAAAAAGCCTCCGTCCTTTCTTTTCAGTTCCTCATAATTCAATGCGTATATCTCGCCATCCATATTCAGCTCGCCTGTCTCCCGGCTGAAATTGCCAATGTGGAGTCCCTGTCCGGAAACGGTAAGTATCCCCATTGATGTTGTAAGAGTAACCTTTTCCTCATCAAAGGCTGTCACATCACTCACACCGGACAAACAAAGCCTTTTTCTGTCCTCCATAATAAGATTATGTGCCTTAGTATTGTTTAACAGTTCGTCGCCCATATTATACCTCCCGCAAAATCTCTTTATAAATAAGCTATGCGGGATTATTTTGTTTTATGCATCACTGAGCAGCTTATACATCAAACCTGCCTCTTCTTTTTTGGCATATTCATTAATGCTCAAAACCTGTACCTTAACAGGTCGGGTTCCGAGTGCAAGCTCTATTTCATCTCCTATTCTGACCTCATATGACGCACGGGCGGGCTTTCCATTTACCGATACCCTTCCTGCATCACAAGCTTCGTTTGCGACTGTTCTGCGCTTTATAAGTCTGGTTATTTTAAGATATTTATCAAGTCTCATTTTTCTCTCCATTTTGTCCGAATAACACAAGAACCGGCCATATGACCGGTTCTCTCTGTCAATTATTTCTTATCAACAGCATCCTTAAATGCCTTGCCTGCCTTAAATGCAGGAACCTTTGAAGCAGGAATCGTGATCTTCTCGTTTGTGCGGGGATCGCTGCCTGTTCTTTCTTTTCTTTCACGACGCTCGAAGGTACCGAAACCAACGATACGAATCTCTTCACCATCTGCAACCTTCTCAATAATTGTGTCGATCACAGCAGATACAGCCTTCTCAGCATCCTTTTTTGTGATCTCAGCCTTTTCTGCAACAGCAGCAATGAGTTCTGTCTTGTTCATTTTAATTTTCCTCCAATTTGTGTGATTTAGAAATTTCTTTCCATAGTTGATTCGTTACTTCCGTATCCGAATCCTGTATATTAATACCTGATTCCGACGCTGCCTTTTCATATTCCTTAAAATCGGAAATGAATTCGTCGCAGGTATCATACAGCGATCTTTCGCAGTCGGTTTTCATTTGCCCCGACAGCTTTACTACCGAAAAAAGAACAGAGCCAATTTCTTTTTCGGCATCAGCAGGATCATTTAAGCTTTTGATTCTCTCAGCTCGTGATATTATCTCATCACAAAGCTCTTCACGGTCATCAAAGCTGATCCCGTTTCTTTTTGCCTTTTTTATAAGCTTTTCTGCTCTCATCAGTGAGGGCAAAGCCTTTGAAACACTGTCCATGGCCTGTCCGGAGGTTTTCTGGGATTTTGTCTGCATTTTTATTGCATCCCAGTTTTTGAGCACCTGATCTGTATTATCAACAGATATATCACCGAAAACATGAGGATGTCGGATTATCATTTTCCTGCACACCTCATCAGCAACATCATCAAAATTAAAACTGCCTTTTTCGGTCTCAAGCACACAATGAAAAACCACCTGAAGCAAAACATCTCCAAGCTCTTCTCTGAGATGTTCAGGACTTTTTTCATCAATGGCTTCTATTGCTTCATATACTTCCTCAATAAAATCCTTTCTTATGGATTCATGAGTCTGTTCCTTATCCCACGGACATCCGCCGGGAGAACGGAGTATTTTCACAATTTCCACCAAATCATATGCGTTAAACTTTTCTTTGTTAAGATCCAAGCTATTCCGCTCCTTTAGTGAGTATACACAACATAATATATTTTACCTTATCAGCTTGCGTTTTTCAAGTATTTTTACAATTTTATTTCCTTTCGGCATCTGTAATATATCCTCCCTGTTTATTGCACGGAACAGGAACAGTGAGATGACATATACAAATATCGCTGTAAGAATAGCCATAACAGTAGCAATTTTCTGATAAAGAAAAACATCAAAGAACATCTCAGCAAAATATGCTGAAACTCCGCAGACAAGAGCAGCCAGCAAAGGCTTAACAAATATTGATGCAAAATTCGGAATGACCTTCGTTTCGCGGCAAAGTACAAATAACGCTACCACTACTACAAATCCATAGCATACTATAGAACCTACATTTGCTCCCTGAATATTTATCTGCGGGATGCCAACAAGGATATAGTTTATTATGATCTTTATGATCATACCGATAACAAACAGCTTAAGAGGAACATCCATACGTCCCACAGCCTGAAGCATACTGCACAGAGGGGTACTTATCGCAATAAATATTACCGATATACCCATTACCTGAAGTACCTTCGAGCCGATCTCGACCTCATTCGCAACACTCGGACTGCTGTAAATCAACGACAAAAGAGGCTCGGCAAGCACTGATAATCCGATTCCTGACGGGATAGTCACGAGAACTGTTACCCTGAGAACTGTCTCCATGCTTGCTTTAAGCTTACGTTTGTCCCCGCTTGTCCATGCGGCTGTGACAGACGGCAGTGCAGTTGTGCCGAATACCTGCGTAACTGCTGTAACAAGCATCATAAGCGTTGCCGCAATACCATAACAGCCGTATAGGAAGGTATGTGTACTGCCTGAATATACGACCTCATCAGGTATCAGAGATGCATAGACATTCAACAGCGAATCAGGATCATTTTCCATTATCTTGAAAATCTGACGCTGTATCAGTGTTGAATCTACCATGTCGGCAATACTCATCACTATTGAGCCAAGACCTATCGGTATTGCAGTCCTGACAAGAGTCCTGATAATAAAGCCATTTGATTTCGGAGGCGGTGATGAGCGAAGATCCTGCATGGTGATCCCATCTCCACCGCGTTTATATCTTATAAATAAAAATAAAAATCCAAATACCGAGCCAAGAGATATACCTGTAATTGCCGCGCCTATTGCTATAGGTATTGTCGCTGCATTCGCCTGGGCTTCGCTTGTACACTTTACTCCCAATACATAACCGCTGCTGAAATACTCATTCATGCAAAGCTTCATCGTAATAAAAGAAGCAGAAAACCCTAAAAACAGCTTACAGACTGCCTCAATAATCTCAGAAATAGCTGTGGGAGTCATATTTCTCATGCCCTCAAAATATCCTCTGTAAATGGACATAAGGCATCCGAAAAATATTGTCGGTGAAAGGCACAGCAGGGCAAAAATTGCATTTTCAGCATTAATTATCTTAACATATATGAAGCTTCCGATCACCATTGCAAGAAAGCAAAGCAAACCGGCTATTACAAAAATAGGAACCGACAGCTTATGTATCTGCCGAACGTCCCTGTATCTCTTTTTGGCTATGCTTTCTGAGACAGTTCTGGATATCGCTATCGGAAAGCCTGCCGTTGAAAGCATAAAAAGCGGATTATACAGAGCATATGCCGAATTGAACAATCCTGTTCCGACACCTCCGTACATTCCCGAAAGAAGGATCTTATACACCATTCCCATCAATCTGACAACAACAACGCTTGCTCCAAGTATGGCGGCGCCTTTCAGAAATGACTGGGATTTATCCTTGGTGTTTTCTTTTTTCACTTAAGCACATCCTTTCGGTATATACGAAAAAATCAGAACAGGTCGTCATCCTCAAAGTTATCCTCTGTGAAATCGATCATATCATCTGTATCCATATGCTCATCCTCTTCTGCTGAAAGCTTCTCTCCGCATTTATTGCAGAATACAGCATTCTTGGAATTGTATGAGCCGCAAACCTCACACTTAACCTTCTGGCTTGATTTTGCAATCATCTCTGTTACTGATTCAAGCTCACCCTTAAGCTCTGTGATGCTCTCGATAAGCTCTTCCTTATTCTTGGTATAATCCTTTCCGGTTGTTGCCTCTTCAAAAACAACTCGGCCGAGAATCTGATACTTACGGCTTATCTCTGATCTGAGATCAGCAGAAGCAAGTCTGAGCTTTGAAACATCAATTACCTGACCTGCTTTTTTTCCTACTGTATCAACAGCAGTTCTTGCATTCAAAAGTACATCTTCTATTATTCCCATAATAATTCTCCTTTGCAATTATTTTTTCGACAGGACACTCAGATGATCCACTACAAAGAATCCTTCACCTGTCATTCATAAGCAATAAATAAATTATAGCATCTTTATCACGTTTCTGCAAGGATTTTTACTCATTTTTCAAGGATATATCAAATATTTTTTGATTTTCATAACAAAAACGGCCGGCATAATTTCTTAATAGAAAAATTACTTGTATTTTTTCTCAATATTTAAAGCATCCGCCTCCGATAAACTCTCTTATAAGAGAATTATCCGGAATAAGATCGCTATCTAAAGTCTCAAATCTGCTCACTGCTGATATCAGCCTTTGAACAGTCTCATATTCCTCATGTGTTTCACTGATTTTGTTAAGCAAAGGGAGAGCAAGCTCCTTCATTACACACGGCTCATAAATATGGATAGAGTTTATTGTAAAATCACTTGTATAGCGGAAAGGTCTGATATATTTCATTTCTCCGTCAACAACAGAGTTCCACATGGAAAGCATATTATCAGGCTCTGTCCGGCGGAAATGATAATCTCTTACCAAACGTCTCAAAAGCCTTATGTCACGATTAGTAAGAACATAATCCTCATTATCCTTTATTCCCTGCTTAACGCTGACATATATCTTTACTATCATATTCCTGTCTTTTCCCTTGGAAAAAATAGGATTCAGGGTGTGTATGCCCTCTATAATTACAACGCTGTCACCCGTCAGCTTAAGTTCCTTTGTCTTATCTGACCTCATGCTGTTCTTAAAATCGTACTGCGGGAGCAAACACTCACCCTTGAGAATAAGATCATCCATCGTACTCTTGATAAGAGGGATATCCAAAGCTTTGACCGATTCAAAATCAGGCTTTCCGTTCGGGAGCTTATCAACATGATCCTTGCCAAGATAAAAATCGTCAAGTGATACATGCTTAACATCTACCCCATGCTTTTGAAATTCCTCGGAAAGCTTCTTTGCACTTGTAGTTTTTCCGCTGCTTGACGGTCCGGAAAGAAGTACTGCATGACGCTTGCTCCCACTTGACAATATCTGCTCGGTTATCCACTTATAATCAGCATTGATAAGATTCTCCGCAAGCATAACAAGATTTTCCGGATCGCGCTGTACTTCTTCATTTATCCTGTTTATATCACAGGCATATCTTCTGTATGTGTTAAGATAATTCATCATAAAACTGTCTCACCTGCTCTTTTCGATTAAGCATTTCTTCAAAACCGCTGATATATTCATATGGATATTTATAATTAAATATTCTCGAAAGTGATTCGCTGCCCGGAGTTTTCAGCTTGGTCACTGCTCCGGCTCCGCAGCCTATTATCGTATGTGTTTCGTCCATTACATATACATTATATATTCCCTCAAAGCCCGGTTTCGACCAGCCGACATTTTCAAGATTGCCCTCCATCCTCGATTGACGATAGAGGTAATATGGGATATAGCCCTCGTCTGTAAGCTTTTTCTCACAGTATGAAAGCATTTTCGCAGCAGCATTTCCACTGTCTGTCTGAACTCCACGGCCTTCAAGAGTGATTCTTGAGGAGCGCTTCAGTGCAAGCGTATGTACAGTAATGCTCTCCGGATCCAGCAAACAAAGTCTGTCAAGCGTATCAATAAAGCTTTCAGGAGTTTCTGTGGGAAGACCGGCGATAAGATCCATATTTATATGCCTGAAACCAAGCTCTCTTGCAAGCCTGTATGCTGAAAGTGTCTGCTCTGAACTGTGCCTTCTGCCTATTACTTTCAGGACATCATCATTCAAGGTCTGGGGATTTATACTTATCCTGTCAACCCCGCCGTCAATTATTGCGCGAAGCTTTTCCTCATCTATCGTATCCGGACGGCCTGCTTCAACTGTAAACTCCCTGCAAGTACTCATATCAAAACTTTCCTTTACAGCAGCAATAAGCAGTCTGAGCTGTTCTGCACTGAGAGTTGTTGGTGTTCCTCCGCCTATATATACGCTTTCAAGTCTGAGTCCCTTGCTTTTCACTATTTCAGCCGTAAAGCTTATCTCTTTACATAAAAGATCAAAGTAAGGCTCTATCAGCTTTGCGGCACTTTCTACAGTCTGTGACACAAATGAACAATATGAACATCTGCTCGGACAAAAGGGAATAGAAATATAAAGACTAAAGGAATCAGGACGGCTGAATGATAATATTTTCTTTTCGTATTTTTCCGTAAGTGCGCTAAGCGCCGTCTTTTCAGGAGAAACAAGGAGCTTGTTTTTAAAATAATCCTCCGCATAAGCTTCTCCGTACTGTCCGGTCAATCTTCTGAAAAGCTTTATCGGGCGAACTCCTGTCAGTATCCCCCACGGCTGCTTTTTGCCTGTATGAGCAGAAAGAAGCTTATATAAACTTACCGCCATTTCACGCTCTGCAGTTTTGTCAAATTCTTCACTGTCAACGGCTGATGCTGTGATTTTTGATTCCCTGCAGTCACCGCCAATACTTATCCTTGTTATAATTTCAGCAGAAGAATTATCATCTGAGGCGTTCATTGAAGTATAAATATATTCTTCATCACCATCAGGCTGTCCGTTTACAACCGTAAGCTTCTCATTGGGATAGAAAAGACGGACAAGATTTTCCATTTCATAATGAAAGGAATGATTATCTGTATATATTGTCATTTAAACTGCCTCATTGCATAATTATTCTTTTTCTCTCTTTCGAGAGTTGTGGGCGAATTATGCCCGCAGTAAATATCAGGATTACCGGGAAGCTCTGATAATCTCTTGATTGACTGCATCATTTCCGTTTCGCTTCCTGTGGGAAAATCCATCCTTCCCGTAGTACCGCAGAACAGTGTATCACCTGAAAAAATATTGTTACCGATAATATAGCACACACTGCCCTGAGTATGTCCCGGAGTAGACATTACCTTAATTTCTTCATCTCCGAAATGTAAAGTATCTCCGTCTGACACCGTGATATCAGCAGTAAACGGCTCACACTCATCTCCGAAAAAAAGTGAGAGATTAAGCGTTGGATTAGCTGTAAAGCTGTTATCCTTTTCACCTATAACGATCTTGGTATGGGGGTATTTTTTCTTTAATGCGGCAGTGTATCCGATATGATCAAAATGACCGTGAGTAAGAAGTATATATTTGAGCCTCTTTGCGCCAAAAGCTTCGATCAGTGAATCAAGCTTCTTCGAGGGAGCACCGGGATCTATAACAATGGCTTCATCACCGCATACGACAAAATAACAATTTGCCTCAAGCTCTCCTACCGGTATCATTTTTATATTTATCATTTCTTCCCTCCTCCCTTTTTGTCCGCGAGTTCTTTTGAATCTATTATCAGCGTAACCGGCCCGTCATTAAGCAGCTCAACCTTCATATCGGCTCCGAAAATACCGCGCTCGACCTTTTTTATTCCAAGCTCCTTCATATATCCGCAAAAGTACTCATATAAAGGCTCTGCCGTTTCAGGTCTCGCCGCATTCATAAAATCAGGTCTTTTTCCGTGTCTGCAATCAGCGCAAAGTGTGAAATTTGAAACAACCAGCACAGAACCGTCTATATCTGAAAGCGACAAATTCATTTTATCATTTTCATCGGTAAATACCCTCAATCCTGATATCTTTGACGCAAGCTTCTCAGCTTCTGTACGAGTATCATCCTTCTCAACTCCGAGCAAAATAAGGAACCCCGTTTCAATACTGCCTGCCGTATTACCGTCAACAGTAACAGTGCAGCGGGATACCCTCTGTATTACAGCCTTCATGCGATCCATCCTTCTCAAATTAAAATTAAAGTAAATGCCCGCAAATTTACAGGCATTTACTTAATATGCTCATGTTCTGCCTATTGATATTATTCCGTTTATGCCATTCAAACGGCTAATAACGGATCTTAAATGATTGATACCATTGACCGTAAGACTTACTTCTACGATAGCAGTACCGTTTTTTCCTTCTCTGGAATTAAGATTGTGTATGAACAGATGCATAGCAAAAAGCTGATTTGTAATATCCGCTAAAAGTCCTGTTCTGTCGGAGGCGGTTATACAAAGTGTAGCCTTGAAGTTTTCATTTGCTATATTATCATTCCATTCGGCATTTACCCATCTTTCCGGCTCAGAACATTTGCTGATATCCTTCGGTACATTAGTACAGGTCTTTTTGTGAATGGATACGCCATAGCCCCTTGTTACAAAGCCGATTATATCATCTCCCGGAAGCGGATTGCAGCAGCGTGAATATTTGATAAGACAATCCTCAAGTCCTTCTATGATAACACCGCTGCTTACCTTCTTCTTTGAAACAGGCTCCTTCAACACTACCATAGGAGTAGTTTCTGTATCAGAATACTTCTTGAAATAATCGTCCTTTATCTTTGGCATTATCCTCCAGAGCTGTATTCCTCCATAGCCTATGGATGCATAGAAGTCATCAATGGTATTGCAGTTTTGTCTGTGCATCACATCTGTAAGGAATTCGGGCAGTTCTTTCTCAGGTACTATAATGCCAAGTCTCTTAAGCTCAGCTTCAAGCTGAGCCTTTCCTTCTACAATGTTTTCATCGCGCTTTTCTTTTTTGAACCAGAGTCTTATCTTGCTTCTTGCTTCACTTGTTCTGACAATATTGAGCCAGTCACGCTTAGGACCGCCGCTTTCCTTTGTCGTGAGTATTTCTACTATCTCACCTGTTTTTACCTTATAATCTATCGGAACAATTCGCTGATCGACCTTTGCTCCTATCATACGGTTGCCTACTTCACTGTGTATCGCATATGCAACATCAATTACCGTCGCGCCCATAGGAAGACTGAGTACATCACCCTTCGGAGTAAATACAAATACCTCCTCAGGTATAAGATCCATTTTTATCGTTCTTACGATATCGGTGGAATCATTATCACTCTGATTCTCAAGCATCTTGCGTATCCATACAAGCCTGTCATCAAGAGAATTCTTGCGGGTTATTCCTTCCTTATACTTCCAATGTGCAGCTATACCGTATTCCGCAGTATAATGCATTTCCCATGTTCTTATCTGTATCTCAAAGGGAATACCCTCTTTTCCGATAACCGTTGTATGAAGGGACTGGTACATATTGGGCTTTGGAGTAGATATATAATCCTTGAATCTGTTTGGCAGCGGTTTGAAAAGGTCATGCACAACGCCAAGTACATTATAGCAATCCGCTACAGTTTCAACTATAACCCTGACCGCAAAAATGTCATATATCTGATCCATTGTACGGCCCTTCATAAAGGTCTTTTTATAAATACCATGAATACTCTTTACACGGCCTTCGATATATACATTCGGAATTTCTTCCTTAAGCCTGTCATATAACTGCTCTTTGATATCAGACACGAAATTCTGTCTGTCACTGCTCCTGAGTGCAAGCTGTCTTTCAATCTCAGAATAGCCTACAGGATCCAGATAACGTATTGACAGATCCTCCAGCTCCTCCTTGATTGCTCTTATACCAAGTCGGTGCGCTATCGGAGCATAAACCTCCATCACTTCAAGAGCCTTATCACGTCTGTGCTGCTCCTTCATACATTCTATAGTACGCATATTATGAAGTCTGTCCGCAAGCTTTATGATAATTACCCGTATGTCATTTGACATTGCGATCAGCATTTTTCTGATATTCTCTGCCTGCTGCTCCTCACGCGAGGAATATGGTATTTTACCCAGCTTTGTTACACCGTCGATAAGTATAGCGATCTCTGAACCGAACTTCTTTGTTACCTCTTCAAGAGTTACAGGGGTATCCTCAACTACATCATGCAGCAATGCGGCAGCTATAGATTCCGAATCCATTCCAAGCTCGCAAAGTATACAGGCTACTGTGGTCGGGTGAAGAATGTACGGAATACCGGATGCTCTTCTCTGGTCACCATGCATCTGATTTGCAAATTGGTATGCCCTGTCGATCAATTCATAATTATAATTATGATCACTCTTTTTCATCAAATCAACTAACTCATTATAATCCTGATAAAATTTCGGTTTATCCGGCATTTCCTATTTCCTCCTTTAATTTTTTATATAATGCTGAAGAGGCTATGTCCCTCTTTTCCTTTACTTCCTTCAATACTATCTCTAATCTGTCAACACATCTTTTGTAATCAATAAATCCGAGTTCCTTCATCATGTCAAGAATAAACAAAAGCTTGAATGCTCCTATAGGCTGAAGCTCAGGCATAATATTCTTACGGCAGTTTTCAATCTCATATAAAAGAAAATCTACACTGAATATCGTTTTCTTCTTTTTTAACAGATATATATATACTACCTTAAATTCATCCCTGACCGGAAGCTTGTCACCATGTACGCTGCTTCTGAAAACTCCGCTCAGAAACAGATCATAATTCTGAATTTCGTACATGAGCTTCTCATAATCAAGACTGCCGCGGCTTAGTCTTATATCCTTTGCAATAAATGATATATCATCAACGCCGCGAAAGGAATTCTTTTCCATGGTAACAGCTATATCAAGGATCATTCCTTCGCTATACTGAAATTCCTCCTGCTTGGTAAAGAATTTCATAATATTGATGCGCGCTCTTTTTCTTGAAACGGAAAGCTTAAGATGATTTCCGTTTCCGACAGGGGTTATCTTATCAAGAGCTGCATTGGTTATGGCAAAAACCGGTGTGGGATTTCCAATGCCAAACGGCTCAAATGCCTCTATCTGTTCAAGCATACTGAAATCAATTACCTCAGGATTTAGGGAGGTATCGATCCTTAATGTAAGCAGCGGCATCAGCTCAAACGAATTTGCGTAATTATCCATATCATTTATAAATGAATCTATGTCCTCACGCTTTATGCTGAGTCCGACTGCCATTGGATGTCCGCCAACCCTCAGAAGCTTCTTTGAACAGGCGAATACTGCATCAACAAGAGAAAAACCGGCAACACTTCTTCCCGAACCCTTGCATACGTCATTTGTTTCTGAAATAAGTATAGCGGGCTTACCATATTTTTCTACTACCTTATTTGCTGCTATGCCGACTACACCGGGATTCCAGTCCGGTGATGACAGAATTATCACTCTTTTATACATAAGCTCAGGTCTTTGCATAAGCATTCTGTCAATATCGGTCATTATTTTTTCCTCAAGCTCCTGACGCAGCGAATTAAGCTTATTAAGCTTTACAGTTCTTTCGGAGGCGACCATTTCATTTTCGGTCAGCAAAATATCAAGTGCGTCATATGGTGATCCCAATCTTCCCGCGGCATTTATTCTCGGTCCGATCTTAAAGCCGATAGCACCTGCATTAAGCTTTTTTACATCAGCTGAGTTTACCAGTTCATTTAGACCTATACGTTCGGAGTTTCCGAGGTAAACAAGTCCCTGCTTTACTATATCACGGTTCTCTCCGGTCAAGGGAACAAGATCGGCAACTGTAGCAATAGCTGCAAGCTCAAGATAATTCTCCATTATCATATCAGAATCATTTTCAAGCGCACAAAGCAGCTTAAGAACAAGTCCGGCACCGCAATAATCACGGTAACGGCAGGTCTCATCAGAACGATGAGGATCTACTACTGCATACGCCCTCGGCAGGATATCCTTCGGCTTATGATGATCCGTTACTACAACATCCATGAACAGGGATCTTGCATAATCAATTTCATCTATTGCAAGAATACCGTTATCTACAGTAATGATAAGCTTTACCCCTTTTTTGTGCAGATAATCTACTGCCTTGATATTCATTCCATAGCCTTCGGAATTACGATCGGGTATATAATACATTACATCGGCAAATACAGATTCAAGGTATGAATACAGCATTGCCGTAGCAGAAATACCGTCACAGTCAAAATCTCCGTAAACACAGATCTTTTCTCCGTGCATTACTGCATTGGTTATTCTGTTTGCAGCCCGCTTCATGTCTTTTATTTCCGACGGATCATCAGACGGGGACTGAAAATTCAGAAACCTTTCAATTTCCTCCTTGGTTGTTATTCCTCTGATCGTCAGAAGCATACAGGTAAAAACAGGCAGGCCGTACAATGCTTGGAGTTCCCTTATTTTTTGTTTATCAAGCTCAGGAATTATCCAATTTTTCACACTTCCGCCTCCTTTAGCTATAATAGTATATAATATCATTTTTTCATTGATAATTCAATAAGATTTTTACTTTTTTAACGAATTATTTATTACAAAAGATTTTTACATTGAATATCCGAAATCTATATGATATAATTCTTTTGTACAAAATCAGATAATGCTATGAAAGGGGATTTTTTTGTGAAAAGAAAGCATTTTACAAGAATCATTTCTATATTTACCGCACTTGCTCTCGCTGCCTGCTTTGCCGGCTGTTCTCAAAAGGGAAATGACAGTTCGGATACTTCAAAAACAGACAACAAAACAGCAAGCTCAGCTACGGCAGATAATAATGGATCCTCCTCAGAGGAATCTAAAGCAGAAGAAAGCTCCGCTGCCGTAAAGGATGAAATTGATCTTAAAGAAGAGGGACCCATTCCTGAGATCGTTGATCCTACTCCCGATAATATGGGCGAAATGTCAGAAGGTATATTCATCTATAACGGGGTTGCCTATGAGATGTTCTACGGCAGCGAAGGCATGGCAAAGTATTATGCCGAAACCGTTTCTGATATAAAAAAGGCTCTTGGCGACGGAATCAAGGTCTATAATGTTGTTGTTCCCACCCATGTCGGAGTAACACTTCCAGATAAATTCTCAGATATGTGCGAGCATCAGGATAAGTATATCAATACCATTGTTACATCCTATACCGCTGATGTTACCGGTGTTGATACATTTGATAAGATGATGCACCACCGTGATGAGTATATCTATTTTAATACAGATCATCACTGGACGGTAATGGGCGCCTACTACGCATACAGAGCATTTACATCCGCAGCAGGTGTTGAGCCTGTCAAGCTCAGCGATCTTGATGAAGGCAAAATTGAGGGATATTACGGTTCTCTGTCCTATTTCTCAGGACGCGATGATCTTAAAGAGGACTATGTAACATATTATACCTCAAAAGATAATATTGATTGTACAAAGTATGACGAAAACGGAGAAAATCCTGAGGATTATATGCTTATCCATTCCTATGCGGAGGGTTCAAATGCATATGGCGTTTTCCTCGGCGGAGATACTCCTATCCTCGTGACAAAAAATGAAAAGGGCAACGGCAAAAAAATTGCAGTTCTCAAGGAATCCTACGGCAACGCCTTCTCACCCTTTATGGCATATACCTACAGCGAGGTTCATCTTATTGACTTCCGCTATGTGAATATCGACCTTAAGAGCTATCTTGAGAAAAATGGTATTGACGAAATAGTTATCATTAACAATACTATGGCATCTGCTACTGATGCAAGATGCGAGGAACTGAAAGCCCTTGTAGGCTCAAGCAGCAGCAGCGATAATACAGACGACAATACTACAGATGACAATACAACTGACGAAAATACAACAGATGAAGAAAATGACAACAACAACTACAATGAAGAAGAAAACAACGATTATACCGATGAAAACACTGACGATTACGGAAATGACGAAAACTATGAAGAATAATTGATAAATAATCTCCTGCTTTACGGCGGGAGATTTTTTTCAACACAAGAAATACAAAATCTGAAATAAAAAATAAAAAAAGTGTTGACAAATCCAATGTTTTATGATATTATAAGAAAGCCGTCGGAAATACGGCGGAGCTAATCGCTGGTGTAGCTCAGTTGGTAGAGCAGCTGATTTGTAATCAGCAGGTCGGGAGTTCGAGTCTGTCCACCAGCTCCATTAAAAACAG
>CACXDV010000186.1 GCA_902766585.1 uncultured Ruminococcus sp. | reverse complement strand
ATTTATTTTAATGAATAAAAAAGCGCCTTGAATAACTCAAAGCGCTTCGGTATTTTGGTTATTGACTTTCACGTTTTATCAGATTGTCAATGAGAAGCATAAAATACGGTTTTATAAATAATGCAATTCAGTGCAAAAACGCACAATAAGCTTTGAGGTAATTTGTTGTACAAAAGAAAAAAGCTGTTATAACATCAATAAAATGTTATAACAGCAATTTTTTGAATAGCCAATGCTTGATAACAATAAAAGCAGTTTAAACCAAAACTGAACTTGAATTACTGTTGAAGCATCTTCGCGCAAAAGAAACAGATTCAATACCGAACTAAAGCCTGCCTGCCGGCAGGCAGGCAGGCGCGAAATACAGAGCGCAGGGACTGCGCATTACTGGCGATCTTCAATATAGTTTACAAGGTCCTCAACGGTCTTAACCTTTTCAACATCCTCATCAGGAACCTCAACACCGAACTCATCATCAATTGTCATAAGAAGATCAACGACATCAAGAGAGTCAGCACCAAGATCATTAATAATGGAAGTCTTAGGGGTGATAGTATCTTCCTCAACATCAAACTGCTCACTGAGAATTGCCTTAACCTTTTCAAGTACCATAATAAATCCTCCTAAAAAAATTATAAAAGATTACAATAAAAAATTGCGTTCAGCTTCAATTGAATTATAGACAAAATCATGTGGTTTATGCTAAAATAATATTCAGACACCCCACTTGAAGGAACACAGTTTTCTTATATTCAAATCTTATAAATTATTTGCTCGTTTGTCAATACATAATCCAATTTTTTTTTCATTTTTTTTATTATTCTAAAAATTCATAGAAAATAATCACTGTATCACAGTGCTTTTTATAAAAAACAGGAGGAATTTATATGTCAAAAAGAAAATTTGCAGTAATAGGTCATCCCATAGGTCACACAATGTCTCCGTTTATACACAGGAGATTATTTGAGCTGGCTCATACAGACGGAGATTACACCATAATGGATGTTGCCCCTGAGGAGTTTCCGGTCAAGATAAAAGACCTGAATGAGCTTGCAGGATATAATGTAACTATCCCCGACAAGCAGGCAATCATACCTTTTCTTGATAAGCTTGATCCGAAAGCAGAGCTTTACGGCTCAGTCAATACTGTCCGCAACGGTCAGGTCAGAGAGGGCTTTACTACAGACCCCGACGGATTTCTCAAAGCTCTTGCAGCAAATAACATTCCGTTTGAGGGAGATGTTGTCATTGTCGGCTGCGGAGGAGTAGCAAGAACCTTTGTCTATGAAGCTGCACTTGCAGGCTGCAATATCACTATTGCCGTAAGACCTGATGACGCACAGATGCGCGATTCTCTTGCCGCTGATGTAAAATCGAAAATAGATGGCGCAAATATCTCTGCCTGCCTGATATCAGAGCTTGAACAGTCTGAACTCTGCCCCTCTCTTCTTGTCAATGCAACGCCTGTCGGAATGTATCCCCGCACAGACGCTATGCCCATTACCGTTAAGGTAATCGACCGCTGCCGCTGCGTATTCGACGCTGTATACAATCCCCTTGAAACAAAACTCGTTCAGGCTGCAAGGGCAAACGGCGCCGCTGCTGCCGGAGGAATGACAATGCTTGTATGGCAGGCTGTTGTTGCCCATGAGATATGGGACGGCTCAGTTTATAACAATGACGATATCAGTCAGCTTATAGAGGATTCCGCAAAGGAACAGAGCAAGCTTTTCTGAGAGTTTGAAGGAGAATATACAAATGAAAAAAAACATTATCCTGTGCGGCTTTATGGGCTGCGGAAAAAGTACTGTCGGAGCCTTGCTTGCTAAAAAAACAGGCATGGCGTTCATTGACCTTGACAGCTATATAGAAAAAAAACAGGGCATGACCGTATCAGATATATTTGAAAAATACGGCGAGCCTCGCTTTCGTGAGTTTGAAAGAGAGGCCGCCAGAGAATTATCTCAAAAAAACAGTATGGTGATAGCAGCGGGCGGCGGAACACTCACATTTCAGGAGAATGTCGATACCTTACGCACAAGCGGTAAGATCATCCTTCTCGACCTCCCCCTTGATACAGTTGCCAAAAGACTTGAAAATGATACTACCAGACCTCTTCTCAACCGTCCCGACAAGCTTGAAGCTATGAAGGCATTGTTTGAAAAAAGGCTTCCCATTTATAAATCCGCTGCGGATATCATTGTCAACGGAGATGAATCACCCATGCAGGTATGCATGGAGATCATGTCTCAGATATAATTTTTAATTTTCATTTCCATAACAGCCCTGTTTCTTAACCTTATCCGTATAATGAAACACCACCAGCATGTTCAGGCGCTACCCAGTGACATACTCCCCCACCTATAGAGGTGGGGGCTTCTCGCTCAAGTACGGCAACCCGTACAGTTGGGGCGAGCTAACCCCGTGTGTCCCACGGTTATGATAGATTTGTCCGCAAAACTGACTTTGCACTTTTCATTCTCGATT
>CACXDV010000185.1 GCA_902766585.1 uncultured Ruminococcus sp. | reverse complement strand
TTGTTGCGGCATTTAAAGTAGTATTCGCCGCACAGGTCGGTGTGCTTGTGAAATATCACCTGATCCATATTGAACTTGTAAAGATCGGTGTCAAGCAAAGAGGTGACTATTGGTTCAAGCTTCATTTCTGATCGTTCCTTTCATGGTTAAATACAATTTGTAAAATAATTCAATAATATACTATTTGTAAAAAAACACGGGAATACTATCATTGTTTTAAGAGGCAGGTTTTCCGGTGTAGCTGCACACTATTCCCTGCCCCTGTTTTGTATGCAATCAATTATAATAATATACATATAGTATATATAATAGAATAATATACAATTTGTAAATATGCGCTTTGATATACTTATAGTATAAAATAACATAATATTTACAAATAGTAAAAATAATATACTTTAAGTAAAACTTATTAAATATATACTATAAGTAAACTACAAAAAGTATAATAAATATATATAATACTATATGTATTTATTTGCGTGTGGAAATAATACATATAGTATATATAATAGTACTTATGCAAATAAATATACAAAAAGTAATATACTGATAGTATAAACTCTTAATAATATACAATAGGTAAGATATAAGATCAAAATAAAATACAAAAAGTATATATATAAAATAATATACGATAAGTAATTTATATATGTACCGGCACATTGCAGCCTGCCGATCAGGTATAAAAAAACCGTTTGCCCGCAGGATCAGACAAACGGTTTTTGCTTATGGGTGCAAATGATAAACAGACTGTCCGGATGGGAGCCTGCTGTCAGACTATGATCTCACCTTCGGTGTTGCCTGTGATAGCAGCAGCATTAGCTTCGTCTGTATCAATGTGCATAGCGGGAGCAAATCTGGGGCTTACTCTTACTACTACATCACCGAAAACGAGTTTTCTTCCTTCGCCGCCGACAGCAACACTTACGATCTGCTTGTCTTTAAAGCCGTTGTCTTCAGCTGTCTTTGTGTCAAAATGGATATGTCTCTGAGCTGCGATAACGCCCTCAGCGATCTCGACCTCACCCTTGGGTCCGATAAGCTTGCAGCCGGGTGTGTTTGCAACGTCGCCTGACTCTCTTACAGGAGCGGCTATGCCGAGCTTGCGGGCGTCTGTCATAGATACCTCTACCTGACATGCGGGTCTTACAGGGCCGAGGATAGAGCAGTTGAGCTCACCCTTGGGGCCGACTACTGTTACCTTCTCGAAGCAGAGGAACTGTCCGGGCTGAGAAAGATCCTTTTTGTTGGTAAGCTCAGCGCCCTTGCCGAAAAGTATCTCAAGAGCTTCCTGAGTAACGTGTACGTGACGAGCTGATGTTTCAACAAGAATTTTCATTGTATCTTCTCCCTTTTTGTTTACTTGCAGTTGTGCCTGCCTTATATTTTATTCTACAACTATTTGACAAAAAAGTAAATATCCACGGAAAAGAAATAAAAATTTTTCCCGCCAAAAATTGTATTTATTTCTGTTCATCGTATGTATGGTCACATATTTCTTTGATTTTTTCCTGAAGCTTCAAAAAATCCTCAAAGGCAGCGGGCTTGTTGTTGGGGTTTCTCAGCAGGGCTGCCGGATGAAGTATCGCCATCATAAGTATACCGTTTTTCTCGAAGAAGATCCCGTGTTCCTTTGAGATCTTTATATCCGGCTTGATTATCCTTGCTGCGGCTATCCTTCCAAGACAGACGATTATTTTCGGACGCAGCACGGCAAACTGCTTCCTCAGCCACTTTATGCACTGCTCCTGCTCCTCCGGCAGCGGGTCGCGGTTTTTGGGCGGACGGCACTTTACTATGTTTGCGATGTAAATGTTTTTATGTCTGTCAAGATCAACAGCCGCAAGCATTTTATCAAGAAGCTGACCGCCTCTGCCCACAAACGGCTCGCCTTGAAGGTCCTCGTTTTCTCCTGGTCCTTCGCCTATGAACATTACCTCTGCGTTGTCAGCTCCGACACCGAATACTACGTTTGTTCTTGTTGCGCACAGACCGCAGTTCTCACAATTAAGGCATTCCTGCCGCAGCTTTTCAAATTCCTCGTTCTTGTTTGACATTATGCCACCTCCTGCAATATTACAAGGCTATTATATCATACAGTGCTGCTTTTGTAAAACAGAGAAATAATACTAGTATAAGTCTGCTTTTTATCAGGAATCAGTATAAAACTATGTGCTGCGCTTTCAAAAATAAAGCCCTGTTCGGGCTGTTTACCTGAACAGGGCTTTTGCATACGGCGTTAAGGCCTGCGTATCAATACTTAGCAGGAATTCCGATACTGCCAAACATCTTCTTGAGATCTGATGATTTTGTTGTGAGCAGATTGTTGTTTGATGAAAGCTCATTGATCTCGGCTTTGCCGGATATATAATATTCAAACTTCATTTCAGTGCCATCATAAGCAGGCTCTGTGTAGGTAATGGTCATTGAATCGTCTGTGAGCTTCATGTTGCCGCTGATGCTCATATTGGGCGCCTGATCCTGTGCAGGAACTGTCTGTCCCTGGCCGGCGCTGAGAGCTTTCATGGGGTTGTTCATATTGTTTGTAATTGTGAAGTCGCCTGTTGCTGTGTCTCTTGTATAGGTCGTGCTGCCTGTGAGGAGCATACCTGTATAAGTAGCAACGAACTTATCCTGAGCTGCAGTGCTTTCGTTAGTAACGGTGATAGTCTGGAGTACGGATTCTGCTGCACCGCCCTGTGTTGAAGCCTTGATGGTTATCTTCTTTGAAGAAGCCGGGTCTGCACCAAAGGTAAGTGTGAGCTTTATGCCCTGACCGTTCACGTTTGCAAGTATCTCAGCCTGCATGAGAGCGTTGTCTTTGTTGACATAGTGCTTGAATACTATCTCGAAGTTCTTAACGGAAGAATTGATCTGTGCAGCGATCTGGGATACATCAATTTGGCTGAGGACCTTATCAACAGCTGCATTGACCTCATCATCGATAATGTTATTGACGATGCTGTTCTTTATCCAGTCCTTGACGTCGGTAAGTAAGGATGTAACGATATCGGTGTTGTTGAAGGTGTGGCTGATAACGTAAGCATCGGTCTTTGTACCGTCGATATCAACATTTTCATTAGCTACAGAAACATTTCCGCACTTGTCAAAGTCATCCTTGAGCTTGTTGGCAAGCGTTACAATACCAAATGGATCGCTGTCATTTTTCAGGTTGTTATAGATGAAATCATAAACGTCCATCGCGATGTCGAAGGTCTTCTGGTCGATATTGAAAATATTTTCGCCCTTGGGGCCGAATGCTGAATAAGCAGCTTCTTCTCTGAGGTTGTCAAGGTTGATATAATAGTCGTAGCTTTCATTGTCAAAGCTAAACTTTGCAACAGCCTTGTCCATATCGGAGAAAAACTCTGTCGTGATATTTTCAGGGCCTGAATAGTACTTCTTCATCTCATCGGAGATCTTCTGTGAACGCTCGATCCTGTAGTAGAATTTCTTTGTAAGTGCATCAACGGAGTATATTGTGGACTGTGAAGAGTCGTTGTATGAAATGGTGGTCTTTACTGTTTTTTGTTCATTGGTTGAAGCAGTAGCAGACTTTACGACAGCGTTGTTGGCAGTCATGCTTTCTGCTGTGGCGCGGTATGAATCAAAGACATACTTTGTGGGATCCTCCTGTATGCTTTTTACTGTATTACCGCTGATTATGGAACGGATAATGAAGAACGAGGCAACTCCGAGGCCGATCACAGCAGCGATAGCTATAATTGCGATTATAAGTTTTTTCCTGCTCTTTTTAGCTACCACATCAGACATTGTGTATTCCTGATATCTTGAAGTATTGTTATTAAGGTCTTTGATATCATCCTGAGAAAGATTCTCGAAGGTCATTGGCTGAGGAGCATCGGATGTTTCCGAAAAGTTCAGCGCATCATTAGTTCCGGAGCTTTCAGCTGAAGAAAAATCCGGAATGAATGAACCGCATGATTTGCAGTGACGTACAGATGGATCGTTTTCTTTTCCGCAGTTTGGGCAAAACATATCAAACATCTCCTTTTCTTATTTTTGCCGCAGTTTATTTTTTTTCTGAGGTGCGAACCCCTTATTAATATTTTATACGAAAAATGTCGCATTGTAAATAGAAATACACAAATTTTTTTAAGGAAAACGGCGTATTTTTCCGTTTTTTGGATTGACATAACAACAAAATAATTCTACAATTATAATGTTCTGATAAATGGGGTGATACAGTGAATATTCTTGCGATAGGTGATGTTGTAGGTTCGGTCGGATGCCGCTTTCTGCGTGAAAAGCTGCCCGCTCTCAAGAAGAAGGAAAATATAGGCCTTGTTATTGCCAACGGGGAAAACTCCTCAGACGGCAACGGTATAACGCCGGCGTCGGCTGAGTTTCTCTTCAGCAGCGGAGTGGACGTTATCACGGCAGGCAACCATACGTTCCGCAGACGTGAAAGCTATGATATGTTTGATGAGTGT
>CACXDV010000184.1 GCA_902766585.1 uncultured Ruminococcus sp. | reverse complement strand
ATCAGCGCATTTGAATAATCCATTTTAATGGAGCACATAAGCGCAAGCTGATAATATATCCTTGCCTTTACATCATCCGAGCAGGGCTTAAGCTCTGCCTGAGTGTAATATTCCATAGCCTTCGGGATATCACCGGAGAAGAAATATGCATTTGCAAGATTGAAAAGATTGTCGCCGTTGTCGGGACCTGCATCCACAGCCCTCTGGAAATAAACGAATGCCTCATCGAATTTTCCAACGGATACAAGAGCAGTTCCTGCCTTTGAAAGAGAGTATTCATCATTCGGTGCTTCCTTCAATGCCTTGTCATACCATGCAGCAGCATTTTCAAATTTAGCATTGGCAAACGCTATATCAGCGTTGCTCACGGCTTCCTTATAAGCTTCAATATCCAAATTATCCACCTCGTTTGTTAAGTATTTTTATTTCAATAAGCGCGCTGAAAAACAGATGCGCTTACAGATTCCTGTATATTATTTTTTCTGCTCCGTGCTGACCTTCGGTACATCCGGAACACTTACCCCTTTGACAGCATCAAGGGGCTTATTTATGGGTTTGAAATTAAGGTCAATGCTCAGTGTATCTCCAAGAAGGAAATTAGCCGCTCCGTCGGAGGAATATGCATGACTGAGTATCGTACCTGTTGACGGCATCACATAGCCTGTAATGACACCGCTCGTCCTTTCGGCAAAATTGAATATTTTCGGATCCATTGTAAACGGATCATTCTGCCACGGAAGAGGATTGAATTTTATTACCGTCTTGCCGTTTATCTTCTGAATGTCGTTTATGAATACCTTCTTGAAATTTTCATTTATCTTCGGGAGCTTTATATTCTTTACAAAATTCATCTTGCCGATATTCTTTCCGATATTGCTCAGTCCCTTGAATTTCAGTCCCATATTGATAGTCGGTACTGTAACTCCGATCTGAGTAAACCTTGAAGCCATGCCAAAGCCCAGACAATCACCAAGAACGGACACTGCTGTTCTGAACATAAGTCCGTTGGTATAATCACTGCTCATTGATGTGCTGCCTGTCCTTATCATATGCCCTGTCATGTCGGCAATGATCCCTCCGCCTGCTCTGACAAGTATTCCTGCTGCTGTGCTTGCAAATTTGCTTCCTGTCTGAAATGTAAGATATCCGGCAGTTCCTGCTCCTGCTCCGCCTGCAGCAATAAAGCTGCCCGCGCCGAAGAACATTCCTCCTATTGCGCCGAACATAAAGCCGTCCGCTGCCGCCTCGAATATCTGTCCGCCCTTTGCGCCTTTTGCAAAGCCAAAGCCGATACCCATTGCCGCACCGAAAAGCGACATCGTAAGCGCGCCCTTTGCCATTAAGGCAACTATGCCCGCCGCCGCAAAGCCTCCCGTAAGTACGGTAGCAACAACAAGTCCCGCAACTATCACAACGCCTATTGTTATCTCAATAATGGCTTCCTTATGCCTCCGCATAAATCTGCATACGGAATCCAGGTGCCTTCCCGCATCGTGGAGCGTTTCGTCCGCCCATTGTGACAGTGCCTCGCGGGTGCTTATCATATCGCTTGTACGCGCCCATGAAAATTTCTCATAAAACTTGATGTTATCAAGATGTATCTGAGCAGCTATCAGCTTATCATGCTGATAGGCATATTTCAGAAAGGTTACAAGTCCTTTGCCTCCGATCATCAGCATTTCATATCTGTGCTGGTCGATATACTGCTTTCTTTCGGCTGTTCTCATATCAGCCTGTGCGAGATCGCCAAGTCCCCCGTTTACACTTGCAAGATCCTTTCTTATGACCTTAAAGCAATCAACAACCTGCATATGACTGTAAAGAAGCACTCCGAATGGCTCCAGAACACAGCCCTTGCCGTAGTAGTTTTCAGGATCCTTATCCGTGATCGCTCTTTTTATAAATAACCTCAATCTATCACCGCCTTATCATTACAATCTTATGCTTGATAAGAATGATGAAACTGTACTTGTAGTAGATGAAGCAAAAGTGGTCGTCTTGCTCATGCTGTTGACCGCTGAGCTGAGAGTACCCGCAAAGCTGCTGCTGCATATCGAGCTTATATTCTTGGTTCCCGCGCCTGACAGAACATGAGAAATAGTCTGTTCAGGTCTTGATGTCACGGAATTGAGGATACTTCCGAGTGAACCTGTCACTCCGCTGATATTATCCATTTTTATTCCGAGACTGCTGCCGAGCTGACCGGTCACCTCTCCGACCTTGTTTCCTATAGTGGAATCAAGACCGCCTACTATCTTTGTAACCCTGCCGATATTATCCATAGCAGTGCCGCCGATAACGCTCTTGAATTCTCCGCTGATATGACCTATTACGTCTTTGAACTGACCTCCGAGACTGCCTGCCGCATCTCCTATCGTATTCTTTACACCGCCTATCAGGTCATTCGCCTTACCATAGATATCTGAAACAGACTTTCCGAAATCGCTGTCTGCTGCACTGTTCATAACATCCTTTATTGCTCCGCCCGTCATATTATTAAGGTCATTATTAATGAAATTGCCTATCTCACCCTTTGCATTGCTTGCAAGGCTTCCGAGCGCCCTGCTGCCAAGCCCCTTCGCAAATGATGACGGATTCTTTAGCTTTCCGAGGTCGCTCCATGACAGGCTTCCCGCAACATCCTTTGCGGTATTTGTAACGATATTCGTAAGTGCCGGAGCCTTCTCCTTACAATAATCATACGCCTTGCCGAGCGAATTGACGAGCTGATTCTGAGTAAGCCCGCCGAATTTATCCTTGAGCAGATCCATGCCCTTTCCTTTGAGATAATCTCCGCCGATGGACAGCGCCGACATTCCCGCTTCCTTGAGAATATCATAGCCCTTCGCATCCATATAGCCCTTGAGATTACCGTTGTCTATCAGATAGGACGCGCCGTTCGCAACAAGCTTTCCGGCGGTATTTATTCCAAGCTCCGTTAGCTTTCCGAGAACCTGTGAGCCTGTGGCGGATGTGACCGCTCCTGCTGCTGCTCCTGCAAAGCCCGAAACTGCGCCCGTTATCGAGCCTATCATAAATGAATCCGCGGCAGAATCGAATATTTCTCCGAAACTCTTTCCCTGAGCAGCACCCGAGACGACGGTTATTGCCGTACTCGTAAGGGCACTTACCGCAGCCGCCTTTGCCGCGACAGCAAACAACGGTGCCGCCGCTCCGCCTGTGAATACCGACAGCGCCGCAAGACCTGCAATTATAACAGCTCCGACTACTATCTTTACTATTGCCTTCCAGTGCTTCTTTATAAAGGCAACAGTCTTATTCCAGACCTTCTTTACGGTATCCTTTACCCAATCGACTGCCTTCTTTATTGCCTTGCCGACTGCCTTGAATGCGCCCTTAATAGCATCCCAAGCCTTTTCGTACCACTTTTTCTTCTTAGGAGGAGGAGGCGGTACAGCCCACGGATTTATCTCATAGAATTTCTGATTTTCAAGCTTTATAGCCTCTGCAAGACGCTTATCTGTCTTCTTGAATTCACTGAGGAAATTGAAAAGCTGGGAGCCGGCTTTTTCGACCTTTTCCCTTCTTTTTTCCTCAACATTCTTAACGCGCTGTTCAACATCATCCAGAGCAGTCTGAAGATCTCCTACGCCGCCATTAACATTATGTATATCGGATTCAACAGCCTTAAAGGTTTTAGTTACGTTCGCCTGACTTATTTCAAAGCTTAATAGACCGAGCCTTGTCTTGAACGAATCCCAGGCTGAATTATCCTTTATATGCAGTCTCAATCTGTTTCACCTCTCTTGCTGAATTTATTATTCTGATCTTACATACGGTTTTTAAAATGATTCATTTCGTATGAGCTGCTTGCCATTGTCTTTGAGAGATCAGCCTGTACGCCTGCAAGGGAATTCATCTGTGAGGTAAGTCTGTTGACCTCATCCTCCATGGCATTAAGCTGATTGTTCAGGTCTGCAACAGCCTGCTCTAAATTTGCCTTGACCTTTTTACACTCGGCAACTGCCGCAGCAGAGTAGGCATTTTCCTCGACAGAGGGCGTATGGAATGCCTTTGCGATCTGAGGGGTATTCATTCCGGTACACTGTATCAGATCGTTATAGGAATCCTCAAATTTCTGCGCCCGGTCATTTGAGGTATTTATTGCCTCTTCAACAGGACCGTTGCTTCCGAGCTTCTGAATAATGCGTTCTATATCCGCGATCCTTTTTTCAAAATTGATCTTCTGACCGTTCGCATTATTCAGCTTTGTCTGAGCGCTGCTGCGTTCGCCCGCTAAAGTATCCATCGTATATATATTATGGATATACTGGTCGGCAGCGTTCTGAAGCCTTGATTTTGCAGAATCGTAAGCGTCACGCGCTTCTTCTTTTGAACAGTTATTCCAGCGCATATCTATCCTCCTGTTTCATCAGATTTTTCGGATATCATTTAAGCAATAACAACAAAAGTATTGCTTAATTCCATTATTAATAATATAATAACACAATTGCACTTTAATTTTAAACAATTATTCAATTCAAGTCAACTGTTTTATATATATTATTATCAGCATTATTTTTTTTTGTATATTATTACAAATAATTGCATAATATTTTCAGAAAAAACACAATTCAGCCAAATAATGGATTGGCTTCATTCTTAATATCACTGTAATGAAATATAAGCTTATATGAAATAAATCTCCATACAATCTCACTGTACTGATATTCATTTATTGCAGTAAAAAAACGCTCTCATTACAAGCCGGAAAACGTATCTGTAATTATACATTCTGCCGCTGCCAAACACCGACAGGCTTGTTGACTTCTCAGTGTGCTTGTGGTATTATTTAGTATAAGCCCGGATATTGTATACTTTTGTCCGGTCTCGAATTTTTAAAATGGAGGTATTCAGCTATGAATAATAATCCGCTTCCACAGAATAATAATTCCGTTAATCTTTCAAAGGAAACAAATAGCGGTTCTGATGCTTCTCAGCAGCCCTCATACCCTCAGTATCCGTCATATTCACAGAATACACAGCCCCAGCAGCAGAATCAGCAATACAATCCGAATCAGCAATATAATCAGACTCAGCAGTATAATCCGAATCAGCAATCCAATCAGACTCAGCAGTATAATCCGAATCAGCAGTACAATCAGACTCAGCAGTACGGCTATCCTCAGAACAATCAATACGGACAGCAGTATCCTCAGTATCCTCAGTACCCGCAGTATAACTACAATTACAACAATACTCAGACGTCCACCGGAAATGAAGCTCTCCCTCTTATCCTCGGTATAGTATCAATTGTTTTATCCGGCACAGGTATGTTTTCGCTGATAGCCGGAATTATCGGTATCATCTTTGCCTCAAGCGCAAAAAAGAAGGCTGCCGCTATTGGTATACAGCCCTCCTCGACTGTGACCGCCGGCTTAATATGCTCAATTATAGGCGTTATACTTTCGGTGCTTATCACTCTTTTCTCCATTCTGTTGTTAATAGTGGCGATCAATACGACCGAAAGCTACAGTTATTCCTATAACAGCACTGCATTTTTCAGCTCCGTTCAGTCGATAACAGATTTATGCGGTTTAATTTTCTGATGCTTCATAAGGAGGTATATATATGAATGACAATTTCAACAATGTCCCTAAGCGTGTAGACCCGACATATTCAAACTTCAATGAAAACCCTTCCGAAGAAACTCCCGGTGATTATTCCGTTTACGCTTCACCGGATCCGAACACCTTTGATTCAGGTACAGCAGTCGGAAGCATCATTTTGGGTATTCTTTCCACAATACTTTTCTGGGTGCCTGTACTTCCTCTTATTCTCGGAGCAATAGGTATTTTTCTGTGCAGTGAGGACAGAAAAAAATGCATGGCGTACAAAAAGACCTTCTCCGGCACCGCAACGGCAGGAAAGGCAATGTCACTTGTAGGTATCGCACTCAATCTGATAATGTATATAGTTTTTCTTTTCATCCCATCAATGTTCGCTGCTTTCTTTGCAATTTTTGCTATATAAGGGAGGTATGATGAAATGAAATTCACAAATGAAGATTCTCCCGTTGTAACTGAAGAAAATTCCGATATGCCGATATTCAATCCTACCGTAATAGATACTGAAACGGCTTCGGATAAATCCATGGTCAAGGGAAAACGGACTTTTAATACAAATGACCTTGTAAGACGAAATGACAACTCTGTGCTTTACGCGCCGAAAAGACAGCATACAGAAACTGTCCCCGGACACAGAATGGGTATATTCGCTATTGTCTGCGGTATTCTTTCAATACTTACGGGACTCCTCCCGTTCCTTAGCATACCGCTCGGAATAATAGGAATAGTCTGCTCGCTCATATCCCGCAGTCATTCTGTTTCTGCCGGCAACCCTATGCAGGGGCTTGCAATAGGAGGTCTGATAACCTCAGTTTTAGGACTTCTCGGCGGAGGCTTCTGGGGAATTCTCTGGATAATAGCGGCAGCATCAATATGAGGTCAATATCATGGACAACAAAAATATAACTGAAATGTCCTTTGATGAGGTATTTCCCCCTCTTACCTTTCCCGATATAAAATTCCCCGATGCAATTGACGATAACCCATACGGCAGCAATCCTCTCACAAGCGATAATTCGATACATGAGTCCTATGATACCGAATGTGAACACAAGGAGAACTGCCAATATGATAATGAGCCGTCAGATGAAGCCTTGAAAAGCACGGTCACTCAGGTCTCAGCGGCCTCATTTAACGACAATCGTATCCGTACAACAGCTCCATCCTTCAATGACGGCGGTATTCGCAGCACTGCCCCCTCATTCAATGAAAGCGCAGTTCAGCCTCCCTTCAGCTTTTCAGACAGCGAACCGCGCTATCCGAACTATGATGCAGGTGTAAGAGGCACAGATAATTTCCCGCGAAATGAAGCTCCGCAATATTCCGATACCAACCGGATAAAGGAGGAATATCTCCAAAAGGCTCAGGCGAAAAAGCCTTCAAGCATTGTTATAATTATGGGATTTTTGTCAATTTTTATCGGCTTTAACGGATTGGGGATAATTTTCGCAATAATAGGTCTTATAACGGCGAATAAAAACAATACTCAGAACGGAGGACAGACGGACAAGGCATCAAAGCAATCAGCATCCCCCGGAAAAATACTGTGTATTATAGGTATTTGCTTAAACCTGTTAAGATTATCCCTGGTGAT
>CACXDV010000183.1 GCA_902766585.1 uncultured Ruminococcus sp. | reverse complement strand
GACCTTGCCGAAAAATACCGCAAAGCTATGGATGCCGGTGAAAACCTGCTTCTTGCCCAGACAGAAGGTATAACACACAGCAGACTTGATGAAATAAGCCGCGATGATGATTTTGCGGAGCTTTGCAGCGATGCTACCGAGCAGGCGGAGGAAACAGCCGGTCTGACTGCTGCAGTATGCGGTCTTATAGCGCCCTCCGGAATAAAGGAATACAACAGCGGCGTCTTTGAGTCCCTTTATTTTGATTATCTTGAGAAAATAACCGTACTTAAGGATTCAGGCGCAAAGCTGATCCTTCTCAAAAACGCGGGCAGTCTTGGAGAAATGAGAGCCGCTGTCTTTGCCGCAGAAACTGTCGGCATACCGATAATGCTTATAATGGACGTAGACGAGGACGGCAAAAACACAAATAATACCGATTATATTGCATCTCTGATCACTCTTCAGGCTTTAGGCGCTGCCGCCTTCGGCATAAGCTGCCGTGACGGTATCGAGGCTCTTTCAGCGCTTCTCAAGAAGGCATTTCCTCATGCGGAAATACCTCTTATCGCCTCCGGATGTTTTGAAGGACTCAGCAGAGATGAGATCGGAGAACTTATAGAAAACGGCGCCTCAGTCTTTCTCAATTCCGGCAAGGTAATGACAAAGGAAACTGTTTCATTCATCAACAGTCAGGGAACAAGATTTGATCTCAGCTCAGAAAAGGACAGCAACGCCGCTGCGATCGACAGTGAAGCCTTTTTCCTTTTTGACGACCTTGTGCTTTCCGAGCCGGTGGACTGCACCTACGGGCTTGCAGATGATATCATAGACCTTGACGATGAAACAGTAAATTCCATTTGTATAGAGCTTTATAACGCCGATGATGCCGCAATACTTGCCGACAATGCTTTGATGACACGGCTTCCGATAACCGTTCGCACAAATGACGCTGTTGCGCTTGAAGCTGCTCTGAGGTATTTCCAGGGCAGGCTTATAATAGATACAGGCTGTGATATAGACGATGAGCTTCTTGAACAGCTTGCCGGAAAATACGGGGCAATTTTGTATTAAAGAGGGACTTGTATGCTGAAAGGAAAACCACTGCTTATTACCGCCATTATTTTTGGCTCGATCGGATTGATTCTTCTGTTCTTCGGTTCAGTCATTTTTCTTGACGGAGGAACAGAGCCGCTTGATGTGATAGCTTCCGTTCTCGGTCTTGAAAAAGGAAGCATCAAAGTTGCTGCCGTATGCCAGTTTGCAATAGTTTTTGAGATCATGGCATTCATAGTCGGCTTCAACTCCTTAAAGGAAGAAATAATATAATATAGCAAAAAAATCCGTTCCCGCATTTTTGCAGGAACGGAATATTTTTTATGCCTTTTTCTTTTTGTTATAAACAACGCCGAGTGCGGCAGCAGCAATAACAGTCAGCAGAGAAGAACCCGCAAGGAGCATTATTACGGGCATTACAGGCTTTTCAACAATGCTTATCGGAGAATAGCTGTATATTACATATATAGGAGCCTGAGTATATGTACCCTCGGTATTATCGGTGCTTCCCGCAAAGTTCATATTTTCAAAATCAAGCTGTTCTGTGGTATATACTGTGCCTGCCTTGCCGCTGAGTATCTGAGAATCCATTACGCCTCCGTCGGAACCTACATAAAGAACCGTTACCTCACCCTTGGGAGTAAGAACACCGTTTTCGATCCAGAACTCACCCTTTATATCGCGGTCAAAGCTTTCGACCTTTTCACCCTTTGTATCGCTTATTTTCAGTTTAAGACCGTCAATAGCGCCTCTGTCCTTCATGGTGAAGGTATACCAGCCTTCTCCAAGCCCGGCATCAGCCTTCATTTCGCTTCCGGGAGTATCGTCTGAATATACATCCTCACCGTCCTCGGTCTGAGCATATACATAGGCAAAAACCTTATCTCTTTTCTTTGTGTCAAAATAGTGGATAATAAGATCCTGTGCGCCGACAGGCTCATAATAGAAGGTCACTTCTATATCCTGACCGGAAACCTTGCCCGTGGCATTTGACGGGAATCTGTCTGCCTTTATCCTCATACCGTCAACGGTGCGGATAGGCGCATTATATTCATAACCGTCCCTTACCCTCTGAGTAACAGCCTCGGCAACCTCGCTTTCCTTAGTTCCCAGAAGAGAATCTCCCTCCTTGAGATACTTAACGGTAAGATCGCATATTTTTCCGTTGAACTTATTGTATTTATAGGTAACTGTCTGAGGCTCCTTTGTAAACCTGCCCTTTTCATTACCCTCAACACTGTCAAAGTCGTAATCAATATCAAGAGAGCTGTCCTTAACTACCGAATAGCCCTCTCCCTCAGAGCCTTTGATCACCTGCTTTTTTATGACCTCACCGCTG
>CACXDV010000182.1 GCA_902766585.1 uncultured Ruminococcus sp. | reverse complement strand
CGCACTATTGAAAGTCAGAAGCTTGCTATCATGGAGTCAAGAAGGCGTGACAGCGAGATACTTAATAAGGTTTCCGACTTTGTATTTGAATTCGATTTAGAGAAGGATATAGCCGAGGAGCATAAGGGAAGCTTCAAGCTTATACTTGGCTATTATCCGAAGAATTATTCCGAGGCAATGACGCTCTTTGCAGGTCTTTGCCCTGATGAATACAGAAGCAGAGTTACCCGTACCTTCCGTCTTGACAGTCTGAAAAATGACATTATGAACGATCAGGACAGGGCTGTGATGGAATTTCCGATGAAGCTCGACGGGAATATTTTCACGGTGGTTCGCTGTACGGCAGTACCCGTTATGAAAAATGATGAAATAATAAAGGTCTTTCTCAGCATACAGAGGCTTAATTACGGCGAAAGCTTTGATGATTCCGAGGCTATGAGCGAGAACCGCGATACAGTGACGGGACTTTGGAATTTCTACGGCTTAAAGAGTGAGATAGACGATTATCTTGAGCATACGGGAAAGAACGGAAAGCATCTGTTCATGCTTATAGATATTGACGGTTTCCATACCATAAACCGTCAGACAGGATACCGCTTCGGAAATGAGATACTGAAGGATATCGCAAATGTTCTCAGGGATCAGTTTACCGAGAGCAATATCATAGGCAGAGTTGAGGATGATAATTTCGTAGTATTTCTCAAGGACCGTCCGGGCAAGGAGGAGAATCTTGCGGTGGTCGATAAGATATTCCGTGCGCTTCATAAATCCTATTCCTTTGATGACAAGACCTATCCGGAGATATCAGCCTGCATCGGCGTTTCGACATATCCCGCAACAGGGGGCAATTTTGAACAGCTTTTCTTTAATGCGTCAAAGGCTGTTGATATCGCAAAGATCAACGGAAAGAATATGTACCTCTTCTATAACGAGAACATGAGAACGAGCTGGGATATCAAGGTCTATGAAGAGGATAAGCTTGAGGAAACAAATAAGAACGATATCCGCTTTGAAAGCTATTTCGATCCGATAATTGATTCTATGAGCGAAAAGGTCATCTCATATGAGATAGTCGAAAGCTCACCGGAATACGGAAAGAATTTTGATTTTGATGAGATATATGCTGCGCTTTATCATTCGGGAAATATAACCGCATTCAGTCTTAACAGCCTGAGAAGGATATTTGCTGCAATATATACTATGGAACAGGACGGCCTTAAGATGCCGGGCATATCCATAATGACCATGTTCAAGGGTTCAGACAGCGATATCGTTATCAAGGCGCTTGATGAAATGATATCGTATTATCCGGTAAAATGCTCCGATATATGCATCAATATCACTCAGGATATGCTTAAGGATATGGATATGCACAAGGTGACGGAGCTTGTCGGCTCCTTTAAGCGTCACGGCTTTGAGATCGGCGTTTATAATGTCGGGCTTGACAGCGTGAATATCAAATGCTTCACAGGTCATATGTTCAACAGGGTTACCTTTGCAAATGATTTTCTGGACGATATCCGCGATGGGCTGATACCTATCGAGATACTTGTATATCTTATTGACTGCTTCACACGTCTGGGCATCAAGACTTATATGCCCATGAATGCAGATGAGGAGGTCATTCATCAGCTCAGACAAAAGACTGATGTTATATTCGGTATACACAGCAGTGATATGATAGATAATGAAACATTCCGTGAAGTGATAAAAGCATCAACGGAGTCTGATACAGAGGTTCCGATGCTTGGAGCCGAAAAGACCGCGCTTGTTCTCAATGACAAGCTTTATGACGAGATACTTGAGCAGACACGCTCCTTCATCTTTGAATGGATACCGCGGATTGATACGGTAAAGTTCTCAGGTTCATTTGAAAAGATGTATGGCTATATGCCTGCTATGTATGATTTCGTGAAGAATATCAGGAGCGTAATGCTGGTTCATCCTGATGATATAAAGAAATTCCTTGAGAAGATAAACTTTGCGCGTTCTGATGGAGCAGACAGCGAATGTCTTATCAGGATATACAATAAGAGAAATGACGAGTATGTATGGAACAGGGTACATTTTGTATCTGTAAGGAATGCAGCGGGCGTTCCTGCAAAGATTATGGCGGTATGCGCTGATGTATCCGGTGAACATTCGGTCGAGGAGGATCTGAGAAAGGACAGAACAGATTTCATTACCAATCTTTACAACTGCTCCGCGACGGAAAATAAAATCAAGAACTACCTTTATGACGAGGGCGCATCGGGAATACATTCACTTCTTATTACCGAGATATGTGGCTTTGAATCAATGGAGGAAAAGCTTGGCAAGCTATTCTCCAATGCAGTTTTAAAGGAAACGGCGGCGAATGTGCGCGAGCTTTTCCGTGACAGCGATATCATAGGAAGAATGAGCGGTGCTCAGTTTGTGGTATTTATGAAGGGCATGAGCAGCAAGAATAAGATGATCGAAAAGGCAACACAGATCTGCTCTATCATAAAGAACCGTTACGAAAGTGACGGAAACGACCTTAATCTTTATGCAAAGATAGGTATAAGTATGTATCCTGAATCGGGAAGGTCATATGAGGAGCTTTATTCCTCTGCACTTAAGGCTTTGTATTTTGCAAAGCACAGCGTTTCATCAGATATTGTATTTGACGAGATCTTGGTACGTCCGACAAAGTATCTTACTGAATAAAAAATACAGCGTCTGCTATTAAAAGCGGACGCTGTAAATTTTTTATTCGTTTTTGGTTTCTTCTGCTGTATCGGAAGAGTTTTCTTCATCCTGAGAAGCCTCTTCGGAGCCATTGCTTATTTCAGCCATGTCCTCCTGAGTGTTCTCATCGGGCATAGCATGATCATCGCTGACGGCTTCCTCAGCTTCCTCCTGAGATGGCGGAGCATTTACGCGCACCCTTGATGTTAGCGGGAATAATGCTTTTTCGTCCTCGTATTCCTCGAATAATGCTTCATCATAGGGAACATCAGGTCTGTAGGTGTCATCCTCGATATAATTCAGATATATCCTTCTGCGTTTGGTCGGGTTTTTCCAGAGTATCATATATACGGTGAGAAGAACCGCTCCGGCTATTGTTACCACTATTCCGGGTACAAGTCCGGGTGTTTTGTATGTGAAAACTATTTCGGAGGTTCTGCCCTTAGGTACCCTTACAGCCATGAAGCCGATATTTACAGTTTCAATCTGTACCGGCTCGCCGTTTACCTCAGCGCTCCAGCCCGGTTCATAGGGAATACTGAAATATACTAACTCATCCTTATCGCCTGCGGTAAATTCGGCAGTGATACGATTATTTTCAAAGTTTACCGATGAACAGGTCCTCTTTCTGCGTTCCTCACAGTCATCGAAGTAGGCATTTTCAGTATAGCTGAATTCGGTCATGTCAATATGATGCTTAAGGATATCACTGTATTTTTCAGCCTGCTCGTCTGTGAGCACCATTGCCTTGAGGAGGAGAAGATGTCTGTTTGATTCGGAAACAGCATCGTATTCGTCACGGGTAATATATTCATCATAGGTGAAGCCATAGGGGATATAGTATTTGTTTTCATAAACCTTATAGTCATTCTTGTCGAGAATATATTCCCAGCCGGGCATTTCGGTGGTGTCAAGTGTATTCCTGAACTGATTGCCGTCGTCCTTATAGTCGAAAAGATATTTTACATTCAGAAGGCTTCTCAGTCCGTAGTATTTTACCTCGGGACGGGAGCCGACGCTTCTTTCAACTCCTACTGTCGGATAAAAGTCCATTACCGAGCCTGGGACAATGCTCTGAAATGCCTGAATGGTCGGCGTTTGCCAATACATTCCCATATTATCCATGGCTTCATAATAGTCTGAACGGACGCTGTAGAGGTCTTTGAGGTCATCATCAAAGGCTCCCTTGTTTCCGAGTGCATAGTTTATGAGGAAATCATCTCTGTAGTTTGCGTTTACCACGCCGACGCCAACAAGAAGATTGCCGTAGCCGACTATTATTACGGATAGGGCAATGGCTGTTGCACACTTGAAGACCTTATCATTCTTGCGAAGGCAGAGCAGAATAGTCAGCGCCGTAAGTCCGACAAAGGCTACGCCTACCCAGCACCAGAAGCGGTCAGGGTATTTTTCAAGACCTAAAGTATGGTCAGAGTCCTTTTTGGTGAAGGAATCCTCAGGAACAAGACCGATAAGAGCGGTGATCGCACCGGTAATTATCGTTGTGCGGATAAGGGCGGGCTTGAATTCCGTTTCGTCATGGTCGAGGGATATTACGGTCGCCATAGCAAGCATAAGAGTCAGCATATAGAACCATCTTGCGTAATATGTCGCATTAAAGAGCTGGAACATACAGTTCAGTATTGGTACCATAGCCATGACAAAAAGTGTCGGTATCAGCTTTCTGAGCCATTTGTGCGTATTCAGACGGTAGAAGGAGAATACTCCGACCATGCTGAACAGCGGGAGCCATGCCGCAACGCTTGCCCATTTTGCATTTGAATCGGGGGTAAAGTTCGCATAAGCCGGCATATCGGGCGGGAAGAAGAAGGACAGTATTATATGCAGATAGCGCTGTTCGTTTGTGTAGACTATCGCGCCCCAGCCGTGAGGGAAATTATCAAGTCTTGAATTCTGTACTACTGCAAAAATGCTTGGTACAAGTATTGCTCCCGCGCAAAGGAAGCCGACAATTATTTCCATAGCCATTCTGAGGAACTCAAGAATTGACATTTTGTAGCTTCCCGTTGCCATGCGGAAGCACCAGTATATGAAAATAAATACTGCCTGTCCTGCGAAGAAATAATAGTTTACCATTGCCGCCGCAAAAACGGAAAATGCTAAATAGCCCTTTCTTCGCTCATAGATGAAGGTATCCATCGCGGCGAGCATGAGCGGGAAGGTTATCATTGCTTCATGGAAATGGTTGAAGAAGATATTGTATATGCCGAATCCGGAAAAGGCATAGAGAAGCGCGCCGGACATAGCATATATCTGATTGTTTACATATCTTCTCAGGAAAAGATACGCCCCCATTGACGCAAAGCCGAATTTCAGCATGAGCAGCGGAGCCATGAGATAGGGGACGGCTGCGCTCGGAAAAAGCAGGGTTATCCAGAAAAACGGACTGCCGATATTATAAAAGCTGTATGAGCCGATAATATTTGCTCCGAGGTCTGTTGTATAGCTCCAGCCGATATTTCCATCAAGAATTGAATCATGGATCATCTGATAAAAGGGTATCTGCTGAACATTGAAATCTCCGTAGAAGAAAAAATATCCTTTATTCAGGATGATCCAGGGCAGAAAGATAAGAAAGCTCAGTCCCACGCCCCATAGAAATGTCTGTAGGGTGAGATTTTCCTTTCTTTTTAGATTGCCTTTCGGTATCATCAGATTGCCTCCTTATGAAAAAATGATTAATTAGTCAGCAACTAAAAAATTATACCATATTATTGATGAAAAATCTACATAAAATCGTTACAAAAAATGCTTTATCTCTGAAGTATTTCATATTATTTTGCAGAGAACAAAAAAAATTTCAAAAAATACTTGCTTTTTTTCCGAAATAATGATAAGATAAGCTGTACGCAACTATCAGCGAGGAGGTGTAAGTATGCCGAATATCAAATCAGCAAAGAAGCGTGTTAAGGTTGCTGCTGCTAAGACAGCTCAGAATAAGGTCCTTACAAGCGCAATGAGAACTGAGATCAAGAAGGCTAATGCTGCTATTGAGAACAATACAGAGGGTAAGCAGGAGGCTGTTCGTGTTGCTATCAAGAAGATAGACAAGGCTGCAGCAAAGGGTATCATCAAGAAGAATACCGCTGCCAGAAAGAAATCATCATTGGCTCGCAAGCTCAATGCAGGTGTTTAAGACCGAAAAATAAACCGGTCTTGTTCAGGAGTCGGACTCAGATCCGGCTCTTTGCTTTTTTAATGATATTTTTCTGCACAGTTTTGTACAAATTTTCGGAAATATTATTGACATTTTTGAAATAATAGTATATAATCAGTTTATGGAAATTAATTAAGGAGGTATCTCTATGAATAAATCGTTGCTTACAGTACTCCTTTCCGTTATAGGCGGAGTTGCTGCCGTTACTGCCGCTGTTACAGCGTTTCTCATCTTCAAGGAGAAGCAAAGAAGAGACGAAGAAGAATTGGAGCATTATCTTGACAGCTCGATTCAATAATTTTACTGTGACAAAAAGGATCGGAAGGCTGCCATAGGGCAGTGTATTAATTATGTATATTACTCAATAATTTGATGGGGTAGATAATAATACAGCGACAGTTTTCAGAGCTGCCGCTGTATTTTTTTCGTTGAAATAAATTTTCTGTTATGGTAGAATTATTATATTAGATATGAACGGAGGATGCTTATGCCTGTTGTATATTTGGTAGTACCCTGCTACAATGAGGAGGCTGTGCTGCCTGAAACCGTCAAAAGACTGACAGTTAAGCTCTATAAAATGATAAAATCAGGAAAGGTAAGCAAGGAGAGCCGTATGCTGTTTGTTGATGACGGCAGCAAGGACAGGACATGGGAGATAATAGAAGGCTTTTCAAAGGAAAACAGGCTCGTCGGAGGAGTTAAACTGAGCCGCAACCGCGGTCATCAGAATGCCCTTCTGGCAGGACTGATGACGGCAAAGGAATACTGCGACTGCGCTATATCGCTTGATGCTGATTTACAGGATGATATCGAGGTGCTTGATCAGTTTGTCGAAAAGTACAATGAGGGCTGTGAGATAGTTTACGGTGTACGAAGCAGCCGTGAAAAGGATACTGCCTTCAAAAGAGGTACTGCACAGGGCTATTATAAATTCATGGCGGCGCTTGGTGTCGAAATAGTTTATAACCATGCGGATTATCGTCTGATGGGAAAAAGGGCTCTCGATGCGCTTGCGGAATATAAGGAGGTCAATCTTTTCCTCAGAGGAATTGTTCCGCTTATAGGCTTCAGGAGCGATTATGTGTATTATGAAAGAAATGAGCGCTTTGCGGGAGAATCAAAATATCCTTTAAGCAAAATGCTGCGCTTTGCTGTTGACGGAATAACCTCATTCAGCGTTAAGCCACTTAAGATTATTTCAAATATAGGTATTATCATATGTTTACTCAGCATATTATTCTTTATATATGCCTTGGTATCCTTTTTTACGGGAAGCAGTGTTGCAGGCTGGGCATCTATAATGTGCTCGGTCTGGTTCCTCGGAGGACTGCAGATGCTTTGTATCGGCACAGTCGGTACCTATGTCGGAAAGATATACAGCGAGGTGAAGGGACGTCCGAGGTTTATTATTGATAAGGTCGTTCTGACACGCGATAAGAAAAAGGATAATGCTTGAAGGAGGAGTTATAAATGGCTTTCGGAGATAGGATAATGGACTATATGTCCGATATCAGAAAAGATCTGAATGAGCTTATATCAATACGTTCCGTGTCCTGTGAGAGCAGTGAGCAGGCTGAGGAGGCTCTTGATTATATGCTGAAAAGGGCTGCTGAAATGGG
>CACXDV010000181.1 GCA_902766585.1 uncultured Ruminococcus sp. | reverse complement strand
CTCATTTTTATTTTATTCTTTTTCAGATGAAGCGTCTCCGAATACAAAATCATAAAGCCTTTGATTTTCAAGCTCTGTATCTGCTATCTGGAGAGCAAGACCGCTTTCGTTCCAGACATCATAGTAGTTATCCATTGAAGGAATACGATGCTCAAAGCGTTCATAATTGAGTGCAAGGAAAATTTCAAAGCCATTCCCGAAAAGTCCGGAGGATGACATATTAGTGGAAATATAAGGTGAAGCCGAATAAATTGCGGACATAAGGGTGATCGGGTTTGACGATTTGAATTTATTCAGTATGGTATTTATAACGGTTCTCTGTCTGTTAGTGCGGTCAAAATCAGAGCCTGCACTGTCCCTGTCACGGGCATACCATAAAGCCTGTCTGCCGATAAGATGTACCTTTGCAACGGTTTCATCCTTAGCATTTGTATAATAGGTATAGCTGTCCGGGTCAAGCTCCTTTTCCTTATCTGTCTGATGATTCCTGAGAGACTGCATATTGATGTATTCTATTTCATCATATGTAAGCTCAAGGTCGATACCTCCGAGAGAATCAACAATATCTGTGAAACTGTTGAAATCGACAATAAGATAATTGTCTATTTTTATGCCGAAATTGTATTCAATTGTTTCCGCTGCAAGCTTCGGTCCTCCGAAGACATAGGCTGCATTAAGCTTATTATAGCCCTGACCGGGAATGTATAAGTAGATATCGCGCATGAATGAGGTTTGTTTAAGCTGATTATGCTTTTTGTCTATTGTGAGCAATATCATTGTATCAGCTCTGCCATGTTCATTTTCCTTATGGTTATCCTCTCCGAAAAGCAGTATATTATTAATATTGCTGTCATCTCTGAGAATGATACCGTCATTTTCGGAAATGCTGTGGTCGGGATTTTCTCCGGTATAGTTTATTCTTGATAATACAGAAATCAGATATATGCCCGTAATGATAAGAATAACTGCAATAGCTATCAGAAGAAAACTGATAAGCTTTCCGAAGCAGCCTGATTTCTTTTTCTTTTTTACGGGCATTTGCTGTGGCTTAGGTGTTCTTGGCCGGGTAATGGCATTCTTTCTTGCGTCGCTAACATAAAAGCCGTCGCCGTAATCCATATCCGGCTGCTGAGATCCCGGTTGTTTATTTTCAGTCATATGATAGCCTCCTGTAATTGATATAGTACGCTGATAGGAGAAATTAATATCGTGTCCGTGACAGAATCATATAAGTATCACGGACACGAAGCATTTATTATTATTTAACTGTGAATAAAAAACTAATCATCACCGATTTTAAGCTTATTTTCGGTTCCGAGGACAAATCCGGCAACCTTATCGCGGAAATCGTCCCAGTCGATAATAACGATACAGTTTCCTATATACCCGTTATCATTGTAGATATCCTCAAAATAATAGTCAATTCCGAGGCTTGCCCTGTCGGGTGCGGACTGGGAAACAATGTCATATTTAAGATATTTTGTGATATTTGCAGCAAGAGAGGTTATTTCCGAGGTTTTGAGGTTTGTAGTTATCATCGGACCGATTTCGTAGATTATACTCATTACGGTAGAGATATCTGAATTTTTGAGCTTTGTTATCATAAGGCTGATAACATTTCTCTGACGGAGTGTACGGGTATAGTCATCACCGCTGCAAAGTCCTTCTTCGCCTCTGTTTCTTGCTTGCCAGAGAGCTTGTCTGCCGTTAAGCTTTACTCTTGCTGTCGGTTCATCATCACCGTTTTCCTTGAAATTCAGAATGTCTTTATTGATAGGCTTTGATGATTCGGGAATGCTTACGAGCCAAGACTGAAGAAGCTGTGCGCGGACGGAATCCTTATATTCTCCCGCCGGAAGCTCAGAATACTCAGGCTGTTCATTTATCCATATCTGCCAGTTGATATAATCTATCTCTTCTTCCGTAAGGTCAATATCAAGTCCGCCGATAGAATCAATTATTTCCTTGAAGCTGTAAAAATCCACTATTGCGTAACGGTCTATCTGTATACCGTAATTAAGCTGAATGGTTTTAACGGTAAGCTCCGCGCCGCTGAAAGCAAAGGGTGCATTGAGCTTATTTCCCTCATATCCTGGGATAGCGATATAGGTATCACGGAGAAGTGAGAGAAGCTTGATTTTTTTATTCTTGGTATCAATGGAAAGCAGAATCATTGTATCTGAATTTCCTGAGGTAGCGTTATATCTGGTATCAGCGCCGATCAGCAGGATATTGAGTATCTGCTGGTCATTGAGAAGCTTTCCTTCATAGGTATGGTTATTTATCTGACTGTTTTGCTTTGATACCTGAGAGCTGACTTTGATCTCGTCCTCGGTATTATTTATAGGCGCGTACCCTACGCGGCTGAAAATAGAGAATACTACAATAAATCCCGATCCTGCTATTATCATTATGCAGGCAAGAACAATGCATACTGTATTGGTAACTATACGTTTTTTTGAAGCCTTGATTTTTTTGGGAACAGTATCCTGCTCTTCAGGCAGAGTATCGGAATTATTCTGTGTTTCACGGATAGTGCCGTGGAAAACGACCTCGTCCTCGGAGGATGAATTTATATCCACAAAATCCTCATTTTCAGTATTTTCGGCTGATTTGGGGGTATTCTGTTCCGAATTATTTTTTATGCTTTCATCTGACATAAATAAATGCTCCTTAATAACCGAATTTTATCGAAATGACCGTACCTATCCTATTATAGAATAGTTTTGGCATATATTCAAATAAAAAATCAAAAAACGGCATGATAAATATTATCTTTTATCGACAGGCTCTGACATTAGTACAAATCTACAGTGAAATATGCTGTTCATCAAGCGAAAGAAGGTAGGAGGGAAGAAAATCCTTCATAAAAATGTCAACCTCTTCCAGACCAAGCTTCTGTAAAAACTTCATTGATTCATATTTAGCTGTTTTAAATTCGTTATTTCCCATTTGTTCCTCTTCAATGCATTTTATAAGCGCGGAGAGTTTATCGGCTGCCTTAACAAGTCGGAGAAGGTGAGGATCCTCTTCTTCTGGGACGATAAGGCTTTCGTATTCCTCTCTCATGTATTCGGGCAGGGTCGACAAAAGCTGCTGAGAGGCTTCCTGTTCAATATCTGCATAAGCCTTGCGAAGAGTTTTGCTCGAATATTTTATCGGTGTAGGGAGGTCTCCGGTAATGATTTCAGTGCAGTCATGGAACATGGCAATAGCGGCAGCTCTTTCAGGATTAACAGAACCTCCGAGCTTTTTATTATTGATAACGCAAAGAGCGTGTGCGATAATGGCGACTGTAAGACTGTGCTCGCTTATATTTTCGAGCCTCGTATTATTCATCAGTGACCAGCGGTTAATATATTTCATGCGGGACATAATAGCGAAAAAATGATAGCTTCCCATAATAACCTCCGCAAAAAGAGTCAAAAAATGCAATTCATAAAGTAAATAATAACATATTTGAAATAAGATTACAAGACTTTTACGGAATAATTAGCCCGAAGTGTGTTATTATTAAAGAAGAAATTGAAGGAGGAATGAAAAAATGGACGGAGATATCATCTGTGAGAGCTGTACTTATTATGTTTTTAATGAGGAGCTTGAGGAATATGAATGTCTTGTAAATCTTGATGAGGACGAATATGCTGCCTTTCTGAGAAGCGGAAGCAGGAAATGCCCCTGCTACCGCAAGGATGACGAATACGGAGTAGTGAAAAAGCAGATGTAAAAAAAGCGAGCTGCCGGACAGTGGCAGCTCACATAATATCAGAATAGTTTTATAATATAGGGTATGCCGTAGGAAATGAAGGTCATAATACAGGTAGCAAGGATAAGACCGCCCAGAATAGCTATACAGGCATCCTTCAGCTTAAAATGGAACAGTGCTGCAACAAGAGCGCCCGTCCATGCGCCTGTACCGGGAAGCGGAATGCCAACGAAAAGGAAAAGTCCCCATTTTTTATGCTTCATAATTTTTTTAGCGCCCTTTTCGGCTTTTTCCTCAAGCTTGTTTATCATTTTAACAAAGCGCGTGTTTTTCAGCACCTCAAATATTTTTTCTATGAACAAGAGAATAAAGGGGATAGGCAGGATGTTTCCGAGTATGCAGATAGGTATAGCCCGCCAGACATCAACATTCAGAATACTTGCAGCTATCAGACCTCCGCGAAGCTCAAGTATCGGAAAGAGAGAAATGATAAATACAATAAGTTCTGAGGGGATTCCTCCGAGTGCGGATATGAGATTCTGAATAATACCTTCCAAAATAATTCCTCCGTTTTTATTATATGTAATGTAAATTATAGCCTTTAATCGTTATATTGACAATAGCTGACTAAGTTTTTTGTTGTACATAACGAAAATTAAAAGTACCTATAGAAAATAACTATTAATACTATTCAAAAAATATGTTGCATTACTCGCCAAAATGTGATACAATGTACTGCAGGAGAAATAGTATCGTTTGTTTTACAGTATCTCTCTTCGGTCGGATGCCATAATTGGTTATTAATACCGGGAATTTGCGGGAGAAATGTATATGTATGTTGAATTTTTTAAAAAAAGATGTGAAAAATGTAATAATCTTCTTACAGCCGACAGAGATTTTTTCGATAATGGTACAAAGTTCTGCAAGTGCGGTGAAACGGTGTTAAGGTCACCCTCTCAGGCGCTCAGGATCTGCTATAACTGCAAATGCAGGCTTATATATAACAATGAGCCTTGCTGTCCCGAATGCGGCACGCCCTTTCTTCCGGATAACTCACAGCTTCCGGATCAGATCAAGGAAGAGATCTATCGTGACGCGCATGAGATCCTTGATACAAAATTCGTTCGTGAGGGTGATGTTATCAGGGCGAAGATGCTGTATCTGAGTATTCCGAAGTATAAGGATTCATCTTTTTGTGTTAAGGACTGTGACAAGAAGGTTGCCGACCTTAAGTATTCGGTAATTTATTATAAAGCAGGTGTAAAGGTCATCAGCGCAAGAGAAATGTACAGAGATGCCTGCCGTACCGATTACGCGAGAAAGGTTGAGGATGCAGTTGTGCTGCTGAAGGATGCGCGCCAGATATTCTCAACTATCACTGCCTATGAGGATTCTGCTCAGAGGGTAGAGGAATGTGAAAAGCTTATTGCAGAATATACCGCGACTGCCGACAGATTCAATAAGGAAAAGGAAAAGAAGGATAAAAGGCTGCAGCGCGGTGAGGTAATGAAAAAGGTCAAGATAGGCGGAATGATAGCTTTCGGACTTTTCTGTATCGGAATGTATGCCTTTTTCAGATATTTTGCTTGATTTATCTAAATGACAGCAGCCATGACAGTCATTTCCCAATTCTTCATCAGGGTATTGTTTTTGCCTGTAAGGAATTTAAGGAAGTGAGTGTCATGGCTGTATTTTTTTGCTTATTTGACCTGAGAGGGCGTTATCGGAAACAGCCTATTATTCAGGACAGATCGTCGGTGTCAATGATTCCGTCAAATACCTTGGAAGCCGGTCCCTCCATAATAACTGTCCCGTCTTCAAAACAGGTGTCGGTGAGGATACCGCCTCTGAGTATCACCTTGACGGGCGTATCATATTTGCAGTAACCGCAGGCAGCAGCAGCGGCAGCGGCAGCGCATGAGCCTGTGCCGCAGGCAAGAGTTTCTCCGGAGCCTCTTTCCCATACTCTCATCTGTAAGGTAGTGCTGTCAATTACTTTGATAAATTCGGTGTTCACTCTGTCGGGGAAAAGACTGTGTTTCTCAAATTCGGGACCGATTTTTTCGAGGTCGAGATCATCAACATCATCAACAAAGGTAACGCAGTGAGGATTGCCCATTGAAACGGCGGTGCAGAGCCATGTTTTACCGGCAGCCTCAATAGGCTTTGAAATAAAGCTTTCGCCGTCTGCCTTTATCGGAATTTCGGAGGGAGTGAAAACAGCCTTGCCCATGTTTACGGCAGCGCTGATGAACTTTCCGTTTTCCTCGCGGATATCAATGGTCTTGATTCCGCTTTTGGTACTTATTGTTACTATAGGCTTTCTTGCAATATTGTTATCATAAATATATTTTGCTACACAGCGTATCGCGTTTCCGCACATAGCTCCTTCTGAGCCGTCGAGATTAAACATACGCATCTGAGCATCAGCAACATCAGAAGGACAGATAAGTACAAGACCGTCGCCGCCGATACCCTTATGTCTGTCGGAAAAGAGAATACTGAGCGCGGAAGGATCGTCTATTTTTTGTTCAAAGCAGTTTATATAGACGTAATCATTTCCCGCACCGTGCATTTTTGTGAATTTGATTATCATACAGCTTCCTCCAATGATTCTTTATACAGAGATTATATCACGCATAACGGGCATTTACAAGCCCGCGTTTTTTTATTGCGGGATTTTTTGCATATTCTGAAGCTCCTTGTAGTAAAATGACAGATTATATGATATAATACTATATGCTGAAAGGAAAGTGAGGTATTACCGATGAGTGAGGTACTTACAGTAAAAAGAAATGAAGGAAAAGCCGGAATGAAGTCTGCATTCATTTTTTCCTGTCCGGGACAGGAGGAACTGAAAAGCGGTCTGCTTGTCAACGGACAGACAGGAAAAAACCTTGATGTTCTGCTTTCGATACTGAATAAGAGCAGACCTGAGCTTTTTCCCTCGGTGAACAGGTATGACTACCGCATAACAAATTCTTCCGAAAGGGTACATTATAAGGCATATGATAACCGTACAGAGCCTGTTGCTGCCGAGGTGAAGGAAAAGGAAAATATCAGCCGGCTTAAAAATGACATAACGGGTTATAGCTGTGTTATAGCCTTCGGAAGAAGCGCCGGTATCGCTGCCGAGTTGATGAGCAGTGAGCAAGGCTTTGAAAATGTGAGCTTTATCACTTCGAGGCATCTGTCCTTTCTAAGCCTTAACAGCAGTATCAGGGAGGACATAAACGGCTGTCCGATAGAACGGGGTTCTCAGGACGGTACATATAAGCGCCTTGAGGTCGTTGCGGCACAAATACTGTCTCAGCTCTGATATTCGCATAAAACTGCCCGGTCACTCATATGCTTTAACAGAAAAGCTTTGGGGTGATGGTAATGGTAACGCTTCTGATAGCTGCCGCGCTTTCGGCGGATGCTTTTGCCGTATCAGTTGTATGCGGCGCATCCGACAGGACGGTAAGACTTCGTACAGGAATATTTATTGCGGGTATTTTTGGTCTGTTCCAGTGCCTTATGCCTGTTCTGGGCTGGAGCATAGGTACGGTAGGGAGCAGGGCGATAGACGGCTTTGACCATATAGTTTCCTTTGGTATTCTGATTTTCATAGGCATAAAAATGATTTTTGACAGCAGAGACGGGAATCAGACTTACAGCTTTACAGAACTGAAAACTGTATTTCTTATGGCAGCAGCAACAAGTATAGATGCTCTTACCGTCGGGGTAGCCTTACCGTCGGCAGCGGGAGTAAGGACATTTTCCTCGCTTATCATCACAGCCCTGACGATAGGAGGCATAACATTTTTACTGTGCCTTGCGGGATTTTTTGCGGGAAAGTCAGCAGGACGCTTCAGGTCTTCGGCGGTACAGGCCGTCGGAGGACTTGTGCTTATACTAATTGGCATTAAAGCGCTTATCAGCGGATAAAAATATCAAGAATCGCTCCTCTGTATATTATGGTACAGGGGTGATATTTTGAAGGACAGCAGACGCAGAAGGATAAGAATTATCAGGCTTGTTATCATTTTTCTGATAACAGCCGTTTCGGCGGTGATATTTCTCGAACTGAGGATGAAGCCGCTTATCGCGGATGTTGCTATGATACAGGCTCGCGGATATGTTATAAATATCGTTAATGAAGCCGCCCTTGAAGTGATGAAAAGCTCGGACAGTACGCCGGAGGAGGTAAGGATACGTTCTGACGGCAGTCTGGCAGCACTCAGCGCTGATACTGCCTCAGCTAACAGGATAAAGAATGAGCTTGTATTGAAGGCACAGAAGGAGCTTGAGAATATCTGTACAATAAAGGCTGATATTCCCCTCGGCTCGGTAATGGGGATAGAGCTTATCAATGCCGCCGGATTTTCTCTGCCTGTATATATTTCTTTATCCGGAACGGTTACAGGAGATTTTGAGGATGAATTTGAAAGCGGAGGTATAAATCAGACAGTACATAAGCTGTCTGTAAGGCTGGTTTCCGATATAAAGGTGCTTTTGCCCTCCGGTACGGCAGAGGAGAAGATAGAGACCTCTGTCCTGATAGGAGAAACGGTAATTATAGGTTCAACGCCGGACGGTATGCTTTACGGAATGAGAAATGCCGCTTCCTGACAGGGAAGATATTGCGGCTTGCAGTTGAAGAAACGGATGTTCTATGCTATTATTAGAATATGAAAGAAGAATTTATTCTTATGACAAAAAAACGGAGGTATAATTGTGGAAAAGAATGAAAATAATTCTGCCGGACTTGAAAAGCAGAAGGAATATATAAGTATGCTTGAGGATATTCTTTATCTTCGCGCCGGCGGACAGAAGCCCAAGGCATTTGTTCATACCTACGGCTGCCAGCAGAATGTATCTGACAGCGAAAAAATAAAGGGTATGCTTGTTGAAATGGGCTGTGAGCTTACGGAGGAAAAGGAGGATGCGGATATTATCCTCTTCAACACCTGTGCCGTAAGAGAACACGCAGAGGACAGGGTATTCGGAAATGTGGGCGCGCTGAAAGCTCTTAAAAAGAAAAAGCCCTCGCTGCTTATCGGTCTTTGCGGCTGTATGATGGAGCAGGAGCATATTGCTCAGAGGATATATAAGAGTTTTCCATATGTCGGTCTTGTATTCGGTACCCATGTCATACATAAATTCCCTGAGCTTTTGTATAAGGCTGTAACGGGAGGAAAAAGACTTGTCGAAAGGGGCTATGATGACGGTCTGGTATATGAAGGTCTCCCTGTTCACAGGGACGGGAGCTTTAAGGGCTGGCTGCCGATAATGTACGGCTGTGATAATTTCTGTACCTATTGTATCGTACCCCATGTAAGAGGAAGAGAAAGGAGCCGCCGTCCGGAAGTAATACTTTCAGAGGCAAGGCAAATGGTAAATGCAGGCTATAAGGATATCACACTTCTCGGACAGAATGTAAATTCCTATGGCAAATGGCTTGACGGAGATACGGATTTTGCAGACCTTTTAAAGAGTGTTGCCGATATAGAGGGTGATTTCTGGGTACGCTTCATGACCTCGCACCCGAAGGATGCTTCAAGAAAGCTTATTGATACAATGGCTGAAAATCCTAAGATATGCAATCATCTTCATTTGCCGTTTCAGAGCGGAAGCAGCCGTGTTTTGACGAGGATGAACCGCCGCTACACGAGAGAGGCTTATATTGAGATCGCTGAATATGCAAAATCAAAGATACCCGATCTGTCCCTGACAAGTGATGTTATTGTGGGCTTTCCCGGAGAGACTGAGGAGGAGTTTGAGGAAACCCTTTCTCTTATCCGCGAGGTAGAGTTTACTTCACTGTTTACATTTATATATTCTCCGCGTGTTGGCACACCGGCGGCAAAATTTGATGATCCCGTTACCCATGCCGAAAAGGCAGCGCGTATGGATAGGCTGCTTCGCACACAGGAGGAAATAGCAGCCCGCAGATGTGCGGGAATGGTCGGAAAAAGGTACCGTGTTCTTGTTGAGGAGCAGGCAAGAGAGGGTGTTCTCAATGCCCGCACACAGAATAATATAGTAGTTGAGCTTAATGAGCCGTCAGAGCTGATCGGGAGCTTCTGTGATGTAGAAATAACCGAGGCAAGAAACTGGATACTCAGGGGTAAAAGAATATAAATTATCACATTTGACAATATCGGGGAAATCTGATAAAATTTTTATATTATGCAAATTGATTCAGAAGGAGTAAATACTATGGAAAATAAAGATATTATTGAAATTGCAAGAGATCTTGGCAGACAGATACAGAAGGAGGATTCATATATCCGTTTCAGAGCTGCGCGTCAGGCGGCTGATGAGGATAAGGAGCTTCAGGAGCTTATTCAGAGATTCAGCGAGCTTCGTGAGCAGATCGAGGAAGATGCCTCAAAGACTGATGAAGAAAGAGATATCGAAGCCTCAAAAAAACGTGCCGAGGATATGAGTAAGGTATATGCAAGAATAATGACAAATGAGCGTATGATCGCATACAATGATGCCAAGGATGATTTTGATATAATTATGAAGAGAATATCTGCCATAATTCAGAAGTCCTCCGACGGTGAGGATCCTGATACCGCTGATTATATACCCGAATGCAGCGGAAACTGCGCTGCCTGCGGCGGCTGCGGCTGAAAACAGGTATCAGAAATGAGGTAAAGACTAATGGGAGAACTATCGCCGCTTATGCAGCAATATCAGACCATTAAGGCTCAATATAAGGATGCAATAGTATTTTTCAGAGTAGGCGATTTTTACGAGATGTTCTTTGATGATGCAAAGACTGCATCAAAGGAGCTTGAGCTTACTCTTACCGGAAAGGACTGCGGAATGGAGGAAAGGGCGCCGATGTGCGGCGTACCATTTCACAGCTATGAGACCTATGCCGCAAGACTGATATCAAAGGGCTATAAGGTGGCAATCTGTGAGCAGACTGAGGATCCTTCAAAAACAAAAAAGCTGGTAAAACGTGATGTTATCCGCGTTATAACTCCCGGAACGGTAATGGAGCAGAGTATGCTCGAGGAAGGCAGCAATAATTATATCTGCTCTGTTTTTACTCAGAAGGGAAAAACGGGTATGTCCTTCTGTGATATATCTACAGGTGAGCTGTATGCGACTATTATTGATGCAGAGGATGCCGAGGGTGCGGTAAAGGATGAACTGCTCAAATTTTCTCCGAAGGAACTGCTTATAGGAGGAGATACAGTTCATTTCAAGACGCTTGCTCCGTTTATAAAGGATAAGCTTTCAGCCTGTGTGAATATGCCTGATGATGAAGACTTTTCATACGCTGAGGCAGAGGGAGTTATAATGGAGCAGTTTGACAATAAGGGTATTGACCGCTTGGGACTGCTTGATATGCCTCAGACTGTTTCCGCCTTGGGCGCGCTTATAATATATCTCAGAAGAACCCAGCGTATAGGACTTGAACGCATCAGCAGAGTCGAGATATATAAAGAAGAGCAGTATGTTCATCTTGATTACAATACGCGCCGCAATCTTGAACTTACCGAACCGCTGAACAGCAAAAACAGAAACGCTTCCCTTCTTGCCGTATTGGATCATACAAAGACCTCCATGGGAAAGAGGCTTATCAAGGGTTATGT
>CACXDV010000180.1 GCA_902766585.1 uncultured Ruminococcus sp. | reverse complement strand
TACGGGAAGTTTTTCCCTGAATTTCTTCACTGACAATTCAGGCTTTACTCCAAGAACGGATTCATACGGGCCTGTCATGCCGACATCGGTTATATAGCCCATACCATTTGAAAAAATACGTGCATCAGCTGTCTGCACATGGGTATGCGTTCCGAACATAGCAGATATTTTTCCGTCAAGATAATATGCCATAGCAAGCTTTTCGGCTGTTGCTTCCGCATGGAAATCAAGTATTATTATCTTAGTGTCAAGCTTTTTAAGTATACTGTCTATCACAATATACGGATCTTCAAGCGGTTCAAGATACATACATCCCATAAGATTTATAACAGCCGCCTGTGTACGTCCGAAATCATAGATAGTATATCCTTTTCCGGGAGTTGTTCCGGAAGGATAATTCGCCGGTCTTATAAGAAACGGATCATTGTCAAAACGCTCATAGCATTCTTTTCTTCTGAATGCATGGTTTCCTGTCGTTATAACATCAACACCGCTGCTGAATATATGATCCGCAGCTACAGGGGTTATCCCGTTTCCATCGGCAGAGTTCTCACCGTTTGCTATAACAAGGTCTATATTTTCACTTTTTTTTACAGAAGGGAGTTTTTCCCTCAGAAATCTGCACCCTACAGTACCTACTATATCACCTATTGCAAGAATATTCATGTCTGTATTACTTCCTATACTTAATTATTTTACCGACAATATAATTTTAATCGTATTTACCTGTAAAGTCAATTAATTCCATGGAAATTTCGCAAAAAATCGAATTTTTTTGATACTTAGCTATTTACTTTACGTGAAAAATTGTTTAAAATATATTATATAGGATATAAGGTGGTGTTCTGCACCAACCGAATCAAATTCAACATTTATAAAAGTAAAGGAGAGATATGTATGTTTTGTCCTAACTGCGGAAAAGAAAACAGCCCGTTCGCAAAATTCTGCGAAAACTGCGGTGCTGAGATACCGGATTCTCCGGCTCCCGAACAAAATGCACCACAGCAGCAGCCACAGCCGATGAACTTCAACGAACAACCCGCTCAGCCAATGACACCCAATGACCAGCAGCCGCAGTCGATGGGATTCAACAACCAGCAGCCGCAGCCAATGGGATTCAACAACCAGCAGCCACAGCCGATGGGATTCAATAACCAGCAGCCGCAGCCGATGGGATTCAACAACCAGCAGCCGCAGCCGATGGGATTCAACAACCAGCAGCCGCAGCCGATGGGATTCAATAACCAGCAGCCGCAGCCGATGGGATTCAATAACCAGCAGCCGCAGCCAATGATGTTCAATGAACAGCAGCCTGCTCAGCCGATGACATTCGGAGATCAGCCCTCACGTTATCAGGAATATAACATGAGTGATGTTGTGACTCAGAAAAAGAGCTACAAAAAGCTGATAATCATTATCGCTATCGTACTTTCACTTATCGCACTAACCATAGCAGGCATATTTGTAGTCAAGATAGTAAGGCGGAACTTGTCTCTCGGCAAGATAAAAGAAGCTCCTGCCACCTATATCGCCGCTTCTTATCAGAAAACTGCACAGGCTATCGGTAATCAGGACGATGTTATAAAGGTACTCAGCAGCAACTCAAAGCAGAAGACCGTAAGGCAGGTAGTAAACAGAGGAAACGGCGAATCTCAGACTCTCATTTCCTCATACGATGCCGATGCAAGAAAGGCTTACTACAAATTTGAATCCGACCTCTCTTCACAGAAAGCATCTGTTGAATTATACTCAAATCTTGATAAGAACGTTCTGAAAGGCACTATAAACGGAAAGTCTTTCGACTATTATCTCGACTCACAGAACCTCAGAACAAATGCAGCTGATTCGATTTTCGGCCCCGGAAACAAAAACGGCTTCAACATCCAGCAAAAAGACTATGACACCTTCATGGATGTCTATGAGTTTGTTTACAACAACCTGAAAAAGCCTGATGATCAGGTATTCGGACTGAAGGCTCTCGGTGAAAAAATAACCGCTGACATTGACAAATGCGGCAATGTACAGGTAAAAGACGACACTACAAAGATATTTGATGAGGATGTAAAATGCTTCGCTGTAACTCATACCTTTACTGATACAAGCATCGTTGATGCACTCTATGTTGATATAAAGGACTGGGCAACAACCAACTTAGCTATCAACGAAACTATCAAGAAATCCATTGAAGATGCTCTCAAAAAGGCAGATCCAATGAATTACAAGTCATATCTCCAGAAGAGCAACCTGAATCTTAAATTCAATCACTACATAAACAGAGATAACAATATGCTTATGAAGGTCGAGGCATCCCTTGACGTTCAGGGCAGCGGCGTTATTATAACACTTACACTCGGTAAAGATCCCGCTTCAAGCAACAAGTACGGACTGTCAGTCGCAGCACTCGGCATGAAACAGAATGTTACTATCGAGCGTCAGAGCGATGCTTCACAGTCAAAATATGTTATGACATTTGACGGTGCTGCTGTTAACGGCAGTATGACCTACACAAGAAATAAATCTACAGGCGAAATCAAGGTAGATCAGAATTTAAGCAGTGCGATGATGTCATCCGCACTCGGCGGAACAAGCAAGGGAACCTCATACAGCGGTATAACCTCTATGTCAACAGCAGACAGCAGCTCACAGGTTGTACCTATGGCAAATTCCCTCTCTCTTCCGAAAGGTTTCTCAATATCCACAGTCAATATGAACGCCACATTGAAATCCAGCGGTGATTCTGTAACCATAATACTTATCCCGAAGGATGAAAAGTCTGCTTCAATGGGCATTTCAAGTGAAATCTATATTTCCAATAAGGCAGAGATACCCGAACTTACATCAACAAACAATATTCTCAACGCTTCAAAAGCTGAGCTTGAGGCTATATTCAAAGGTACTGTGCCAAACCCCTTAGGCTTATGATATAATTCAATTAAAATTAATGGCACGGCTTTATGCCGTGCCATTTTGTTATGCCTCGTCTTTTCCGCAGCCGCAGTGATATTT
>CACXDV010000179.1 GCA_902766585.1 uncultured Ruminococcus sp. | reverse complement strand
GGATCAGATGTAAAATACGGATAACGCTCCACATGAGCAAGTATCGGCTGATATCCTCTGTTTATAATATCAACAACAGTATGCGTTAAGCCATATGGCTTTTCATCCGTCGGAAACTCAATAAGAATATAATTTGTATCCGTAAAGCAAAGCTCATCAAGCTCCATTTCATTCAGCCTTGTTGAAAAATAGACCTCTGCGCCAAGCTTGAATTTTATACCGAGTTCTTTTGCAGCAGGAAGCTCCATAAGACGCTTATAGCTATGCTCCCTTGCCTTTAAGAATTCTTCAAGGCTGATTCTTAATGTATTGAAATGAGGTGTAAATACTATAGCATTTACTCCCTGCTTTTGTTCCTCCGTCAAAAGTACGGAAGACATTTCAGAATTTTTACTTCCGTCATCTATTCCGGGTAAAATATGACAATGTAGATCTAACATATTTGATGTTCCTTTAAAAATAAATGCATTGTGTATATGTGAAACATTAAACACAAACGCTAAAATTATCCCCTTTATTACATGAAGCACAATCCCATACAGATGGAATTGTGCTTTTTTAAGTAATTATGGAATATCAGACGCTTTTATTGAATTCCTTTGCATCAACAAAGGGAATAATACCAAGAAGAGGAATGTTGAGCGAATTAAGAACATCATCCTCTGTTTTGAAGGTATTATTTGTCAACTCACGAACAAAAACAAAAACAATAATAAGTACAAATCCTACAAGACCGCCAATAATACCATTTCTCATTGAGTTGGGACTTACAGGTGCGCCATTATTTGAGATCTTAGAGTCTCTTACAACTTCAACTGAGCCAGCCTTGACAGTATCCTTGATTATAGGCGGAGCAACCTTTGTTATCTCAGCAACAACATTTTTTGCACGAGTTGCATCGGAATCTCTCATAGTTATTTTAATTACCTGCGTTGAATTCAATGATGAGACACTGATTTTCTTTGAAAGACTATCGACCGTAGTATTCAGTCCCAGATTCTTTATTACCGGCTCAAGTACAGGCTCTTCCTTGATAAGGATCGCAGATACATCCGCAAGAGTCTGTGCAGCGGAAAGTTCAGCAGTAGTAGCATAGTTCTTTCCATCAGTAGCATTCATATTATTAACAATAAGCACTGCATTTGCTTCATATTGCTTGGTTATAAAAAACTTTGAATAAGCAAAAAATACACCGGCAAAAACAAGCGAAGCTACAATTATAAGAATAATATTCTTACGGATAATACCCCAAAAAACACGCAAGTCAAATTCTTTTTCAACACCGGAATTATTCATTTCCTCCATTTGCATATCCCCCTTTTTCCTTCAATAATTATTTCCCTGTCAGATCCTTTATTCTTCAGGTAAATTAATGAAGCTGCAAGAGCATACCTTTCAAAAATTATGGTGATGACAATGCCATCACCTTGAACCATTCAAAAAACGCTGAAATCTCAGTTCTGATGCCCTCAATTACCTCTAACATTATATACGCTTCCAATCATTTTGTCAACCGGTTTTTATCTTTTTTGAATAAACTCTCAATAATTGATAAATAATAATACCATTTTATTCCGATAATTAGTAATAATAAAGCATTTATCAAAAAATAATTAATAATAAGAATAAAACACATTTTCTCAAATAATAAAATGTGATCTGCTCACTGAAAAAACATCTATAATCTATTATAATACAATCAGAAATAAAACTTTATGAACGGGGATATTTATATGAAAAAAGTACTTATTATTGGCTCAGGTCCTGCAGGAATCTCTGCTTCTCTCTATCTTGCCAGAAGCAGTATTGCCGATGTGACCGTAATCTCAAACGGCAAAGGCGCTCTTGCTAAAGCAGAAATGATTGAAAACTATTTCGGCTTTGCTGAACCGATAAGCGGAAAGCAGCTTCTTGAAAACGGAAAAAAGGGTGCAGAACGTCTCGGAGTGAAATTCATCGAGGCCGAGCTTACAAGTCTTGGTTTTACGGATGATATGCGCTATGAAGCAGAATATGTCGGCGGAAGGGACAGCTTTGATGCTGTGCTTATTGCTACAGGGGCAGCAAGAAAGGCTCCTTCTATCAATGGGATAAAGGATTTTGAGGGCAAGGGTGTAAGCTACTGTGCGGTATGTGATGCATTCTTCTACAGAGGAAAAGATGTCGCTGTGATCGGCAGCGGTGATTATGCACTGCATGAAGCATCAACACTATTGCAAACCGCTTCAAGTGTTACTTTGCTTACAAACGGACAGGAAACAAATATCGAATTGCCGGAAAAAATCAAACTCATTAAAACCGGTATCAAAGCCCTGCACGGCAGCGACCGATTATCCTCTGTTGAATTTGATGATGGTTCCTCCATTTCTGTAAGCGGAGTTTTTGTTGCAGTCGGTACCGCCGGCAGCACGGATATTGCACGAAAGCTTGGGGCTGCCGTTGATGATGGCAAGATAATCGTTGATGAAAGCTTCGCTGCCAATGTTCCCGGTGTTTTTGCAGCGGGCGATTGTATCGGCGGACTGATGCAGGTTTCAAAGGCTGTCAGTGACGGCGCTGCTGCCGGTATAAACATGATCAGATATCTTAAACAAATCTAATATACAAACTGCTAAAAAAAGCTGCCTGACAACATTGTCAAGCAGCTTTTAATATTTTTACTGAGCAGGCTTTGAAGCAGTCTCAACTGTGCTTACTGTCTGAACAGGCTCACCTGCAGCAGCAAGTACCTTTTCTGCTGTGCCATATTCAATAGGACCGCAGCTTCCTACTCCTACAGGACAAAGTACCTCCGGTGAAGAATATGTCGGGTAAACATCCTTTGGACCGTACTCAGTATCACTCGGCATAATTGCAACAATATAATCGTAGCTGTCATACTTAAAGTCATATGAGCCGGCGGGAAGAAGTTCACGCTTTACTTCCTTGCCGTTCTTAAAGTATACCTTGGCGCCTCTTGCAGAATATGTTCTGTCTGCAACTGAATTTACCCAGCCAACAGGAACGATTTCATCATACTCTGTTGAAATAGGACCGTACATCTCAACACAAAGCTCGTCCAATCCGTCTCCGTTATAATCATATACATAGGTCGCCATATAAATCGGATAATCCTTTGTATTCTTAAACTTCATATCAAGATTGCCGTAGTCAACAGTTGCATCAAGACCTCTGTCAGCATATGCAGAAGGATACTGATGTGCATAACGCTCAACAATCTCCATATCTGCCTTTACAGCACAAAGATAGATCGTTGTGGATGCCTGACAGATACCGCCGCCGTACTGATCCTCATATTTGCCCTTTACAATAGCTGTTGAGGGAACATATCCGAGATCACCGTTTGTTGTGTTACCCGTCATTGTATTGAAGGAGAAGGTCTCACCGGGATTTACAACATATCCGTTAGCCGATTTGATAGCAAGCGACATATTAAAGTTTGATGACCATTTATTATTTGCTGTAGTATAATGTGATGCAATAAGCTTTGTATTTGCCTTGATATCAGCAAGCTTGATCTTAAACGGAGTCTTTACTGTATCGATCGAAAATACTCCATTCTTTGAGCTTTGGTCAAGAATATTTGTTACCTTCTCTGTAACATCCTTCTGATTGATGAGATATCCGTCTGAGCCGTCTGCATAGGTGAATTTTTCTGCTTGTTCAGGGCTGAATTTTTCAACATGAGCATCTACAGGTTGGATATCAAAGGTATCTGATACCTTTTTGACCGCAGAAGTAATTGATGTTCTGTCAAGAACTGAGGTAACTATAAAATCTGTCTTTCCGTTATTGTAAACAGTATCAATAGTAGGCTCATCAAGCTCTCCGCGGCTGAAATGATACGCCTGAATAAGAGCATTGGTAAGGTCTGTATTAAATGTGAAATCGTCCTCTGTAAGCGTTAAATTCTTACCGTCACAGTTTATCGATATGCTGATATCATCACGAAGCTCAAGGAGCCTTTTCTGCATAGCGTCATATGCCTCAGTAAGAGTTTTTCCGCTGAGATCGACACCGGAAACAGTTACATTATTACCGAATGTGATCGTTGCAGTATTAATAGTCTTTATCTCTGCTGATTCCTCCCTGAGAACAGGAAGCGCTGACACCTTGCTTTCCTCCTTAACAGATACCTGAGCTGCCTTCGAGGACTGTGATGCCTGACTGTTTGTTTCGATCATTGTTGGTGCTGAGGAATTATAATAATTCAGTGCGAATATTATTCCTCCCGCTGCTGCAATTGTAAGAACTATTGAAGCAGCAATGACCGGAACCTTGCTAAATTTTTTCTTTTCGCTGACTCTCTTAGGTGTTGAATGGTGCTTTGCCTGAAAATCATCATTGCCTGCGAATACTATTCCCTGTTCTGCTGCTGACTGTTCATCAGCGCTTTCAGTATTGAACTTTTCACGGGTGTTCTTCTTGGTATCAGATGAAACAGGAGCGAATACTACCTCATCATCATCTGTCTTTTCTGCTTCAGCAGCGGTCTCCTTTACAGGTGTCTCTTTCTTCTCATCATCCAACTCAATTGTGCTGCCTGAGAAGGTCGAGTCTTTTACCGGAAACTTTTCCTTTTCCGAAGAACTGTCAGTACTATTCATTCCGCTGAATGTCACTTCTTCTTCCTGAGCATTTTCTTTTTTATTCTTTTCTAATTCCATATCAGAACCTCCAGTCCGGTCTTTACATATGTACTATTTATCCTCTAATATAATACTAAATTCCGAAAAAAAAGTAAAGTACCTTTTTCTGTTATTATCATAAAAATACTTACAAACATAATTTAAGAATTCTTTTTATTTTAGTTCTTTTTTACACTTGCTTAAATTTACTTCAAATCAAGGTATATTCGGATATCTGAGTTTTTCATACACCGCATTTTTTTGAAAAAAATATTTTTTATCATATAAATATTATTTATTGACAAATTCAATAAAATGAATTATAATACTTTTCGGACACTTAATTCGCCGGTGTGTTGGAATTGGTAGACGAGACAGACTCAAAATCTGTTGTCCGCAAGGGCGTGTGGGTTCGAGTCCCACCACCGGCAGAAACACTCCCTTGTAAATCGGGGCTCAAGAAATAAAGAATAGTGAATAATGAATAATTCTCTTCGGGCGTTTTATTTGTTATTCACTATTCTTTTTTCATTTTAAAAACTTTCATTCAGCAATAACATCAGGTTAGCCATTAAGTGACATACTCCCCCACCTATAGAGGCGGGGGACTTCTTGCCCATTTAGGTTAAAAACACAAAATAATATGGCTGTTGCAGCATTAATTAAATGTTATAGCAGCCATTTATTTTTTAGCTATGCAAACATTTCAGAATAAAAATATTTGATT
>CACXDV010000178.1 GCA_902766585.1 uncultured Ruminococcus sp. | reverse complement strand
CATTCATTTTGATAATATCAAGGAAAGCATCAATTCCGGCGGTGTTTATGAGGAAAGGATGAATGACAGGAAGGAAAGCAAGCGGAAAAAGACCAGCAACAGGATGCAGGCTTATCAGATGCGTCCCTTCGGCTCTACCACCGCTTACGCACTGAGAAAGACAAACAGCTCACAGCCTGCCATTCTTATGGACGATCTGGCGTACTACGCTTTTGACATCCGCATTATGGCTTTTCCGTTCTACCAGAATGACTGTGACGGTCCTACCTGTGATTACAGAAACCTTGTCGATTACGCTGCGACCTCTCCTACAGGCTGGAACCCGCTTTCCAAAAACACACAGCTTGACGGTCTTGTAAATACAACGGCGTTTGAAAAGGTAACAGGTCAGAGCAATCCGTCCTACATCACCAACTATCTGAAAGCACATGGTATTACCAACGATCTGCCCAAGATGGACAGCAACAATAAATGGACGCTCAGCAATCAATACGACTGGAACTACGATCCGAACGGATATATCGGCAACTGGGACATTGATATGCACTTCTATACCATCAACACACTCAAAAAAGGCACCTCTATGTCCACAGATGTTTTCGATATGGAAAAAATTCCCGATAACAGAACGGGAAAGGAAGTCAGCGTATTCTACACCGGCGAACCGCAGGTAGCTGTTTATCTGCCCTCAAACGGCGGCGCGCAGTATCAGTATTCCGCCGTTGATTTCAAGGGCAATGCAGCCTCTGCAAACGGCGGCAGAAATGTATACAGATCGGGCGGCACTGTAACTCTCAGGATAAAGCCCGATGAAGGCAAGTATATCAAGAGCCTGCGTCTGTGCGATCGCTTTGTCTATGACGATGATCACAGCAAAGGCACTCTCACACAGTATGTCAGCGAGGATGATGCACTCTACAAGGCTGACTGCGGCATCTATCCCGATTCTGACGGATATTATACATTCAGGATAAATGTTCCTTTCAGGGACGGTTCCGTTATCCTTGACCTTGCAGATATACCTTCAAAGACCCATACAGTTGCCCTTGCCGAAAGCGAGGATGTTGTTTCCGGCGATCAGTATGACAAGGACAGCGGTATCCTTACATTCAGCAATTTCTCAGGCGAAAGCAGCAAGAAGGTCAATACCGGCGATACCATATCTGTAGCCGTTATTCCTTATACAGGCTATATCTGTACTGCTCTGGAGGTAAAGGACTCCTCTGGAAAAATATATGAAGCAAATAAGCTCGACAGCTCAGAATATTACAGCATGTTACACGGACAGACCAATTTCAGCTTTACTATGCCTGATACCGATGTTACTGTAAAGGCAATATATGAAGACGGTCATAATGTAGAGCTGATACATTCGACAAAATATCCCAATGCAAGCCTGCATTTTATCAATGAAGACGGCAAAATAGACGATAAATCCACAGTACGCACCTATATACCCGGAACTGCGGTCAATATAAATGCCACAGCAACAAACGGTCATGTGATATCTGCGGTTATCGTCAGCGATCTGACCAACCGTGAATACATCTCATGTGATATAACCGAAAACGGTGTCGGCTTTATAATGCCTGACGGAAATGTACAGGTAGAGGCACAGACACAAAAGCAGGATATGAATACCTATATTGTAAAAGCGTCAGATAACTCTGAGGTCGTTTTCAACTTCCTGAACGAGAATGGTATTGTAAGAAACGTACCGACAATTCAGGCAAAGGAGGGCGAAACAGTTCGCTTCACAGCGTTAAGTGATGTTCCCGAAGGTTACATTCTTGCAGTTTCAGCATCAGCCTCCGACGGAAGCGAGGTAGCAGTCACTGACAACGGAGATAAGACCTATTCTTTGACAATGCCTGCTTCCAATGTCACGATATCCGGCGCAATAGTTGATGCTCCCGAAAGACACACAGCTACCATAGTAAGCTTTGTAAACGGAACAGCCTCTTTCAGTATGGATAATGAGCTTCTTACTGTTCAGGCAGAACCGTATGAGTATGTTAACTTCTATGTAACGACTGACAGAAATAACTGCTTCAAGACTCTTAAAGTCACCGACAGTCTCGGCAAAGACGTAACATTCCAGAAATCAGCGGACAATATCATTGACGGCGACAAGATAACCTATTCTCTAAAGATACAGATGATGAACAATGATATCACTATCGAGGGAGAAATGACAGAATCCCTTGTAGTGACTCCCGATTCAAGCAAATTCATCTATGATGAAAACGGCGAGGCAATAGCTTATATTGAGATAGCTGATTATTCAGCTAACAGCGAATACAGTAAGGATGCAGTTCGTCTTCCGACTTATGCCACAAGCTTTGAGGGCAGGTTCGTATATGACGAGACTCACTTCCCGACTCATCTGAAGGTCGTGGGCGAAACTACAGGAACTGTATTCTATGACAGCGATCAGGACAGTTCAACAACCACATTCATTGTAAATACTCCGGATCTCACTCAGTTCGGTGAGAGCCTTATCGTTATTCCAAGCTTTGACAGCACAGTGAAGCCTGAGCCGGAGCCTGAAAAGGCAGGCATAGGCACATATGAGGAGCTTGCAGCTTTTGCTGAAAACGTGAAAAATGACTATGAGCATTACGGAAAGGCTGAGGCATGGCTCACAGCAAATATAACCGTACCCGAAGGAAGCAAGTGGACTGTAGCAATCGGCGATTCAGAGGATAAGCCGTTCAGCGGAACATTTGACGGCAGGGGCTTTGCAATTATCGGACTGGACATCAACAACAGTAAGGCATGCTCTTTGTTCGGCTATATCGGCGAAGGCGGTACCGTAAAGGATCTTGCAGTTATCAAAACCACCTTCAGCATCAAGTCTGAGGCTGCCGGAGGTATTGCAGTATATAACAACGGAACCATTGACCACTGCATAAGCGGTATAAATTCGGGCATCAGGAAGCTCGGCATAATGAGCAGACAATTCAATTCCTCCATCTACGGCGTTGCTGCCGGAGGTGTCGCAGTATACAACAACGGTACAATAACCGGCTGCCGCAACAGCGGATATGTAAACGGTCAGGATGTGGGCGGTATCGCAGCATTCAACAACGGCACCATCTACGGCTGCGCAAACAACGGTGGTCTCGGTTCGGATTCCGCTGATGTAAAGCGTGTAGGCGGCATTACCGCAGAAAATCACGGCAGAATAGAAGCCTGCTATAATTCAGGCAAGGAAAACGGCTCTATCAATACCGTAAAGGCTGCTGTGTCCGTTGCAAATGACGGCTCTGTAAAAAGCACCTTCTACACCTCAAGCGGCGACATTGTACCGGCATTTGCCGAGGACATGAACACCGGAGAGACTGATATAACAGAAAAGACAATAGAAGATATGCTTACAGCAGGCTTTGCTGATGAGCTTAACGAAGTTACGAACGACACTGTAAAGTGGAAGCGCATAGAATACAATAAAAAGGTACTCAATCAGGGCTTCCCGATCATAAGAGGAAGATTTATAGAAAATATTGACATACCCGTAATTGATAATGCTAAAATGAAGATAAAGGCGGCTGTCATCAAGGCTATGAAAATAAACTTCTTACCCTTGAATTTCCGCTCGACCGGCTACAATACAATGTTATCCGCAGCAGGCAGCAGGACTCTCACCTGTGCTTATGACTATACAGCCGCTGATCCGAACGGTACAGAGCTTCCGGCTGAGCTGTGGTGCGAGGGCGTTACAATAAGCGTACCTGTTTCCACTGATGATGCGCAGATCATCATTCTTGATAATGACGGTGAAGCCTACAGCTTTGCTCCTGAAAGTATTGAGGACGGCATGGCAACATTCACTCTTACCGAGCCTGCCGCTTTTGCAGTTGCAGAGAACGTAAAGGCAGATAACTCTGAGCAAACCTCAAGACCGATAGATCCGGATAACAAGAATGTCAATACAGGAAACAGCAGTGCTCCTATAACAGCAGTCTTTGTCTTGATAACAGCAGCAGCGCTGACAGCACTTATTGCAGGGAGAAAGAAAAAGCGTGAATAATACACAAGAAAAAACCAAAAGCAAAAAGCAGACTATAATTATTATCACTCTGGCACTTGTCCTTGTTGGCTGTCTTGTTACAGCGGCGGTACTCCTCCTTAATAAGCCAAAGGAGGAGCCGCTAAATGAGCCCGCAAAGGGCGTTGTCGGAGTGATAAAGGACAACTGGGACACACAGGTCAGCAGCGAGCCGACAGACAGTCCCTCCCAAGCGAAAAAAGGCACACAGATACCCGGATATTCATCGGCAGAAATGAATGCCGGCGATATGTCCATAAAGCTCAGGATAGGCAACCCGAAGGAGAACCATGTGGGATTTTATGCATCCCTTAAATTAGCTGACGGGACAGTACTTTATAAATCTCCGCTTCTCAGCCCCGGTCAGGGGCTGGAAGAGGTTCCCCTGACACAGACTCTAACAAAGGGAACCTATGATGCGATAGTCGAGTACAAATGTGTGCTTTTGGAGGACGGGAAAACGCCGCTAAACTCTGCGGAATCCGGTCTGAAGATCTATGTAAATTAAGGCTCTGCCTTAATAATATAGGGGAATACCCCAATAACAAACGAAAGGAAGTTTTTTTATGAAGTTCAAAAAGATCATTACCATCTCACTTGCAGCCGCTATGGCAATGACAGCCACAGTATCAGCAGCCGCTGCTGAACTGACCGAGCAGAACCCCACAGGCAATACTGAGGTAACAGCTCACATAAACGGCTATGCCGGAAATGTATCCTACATTATCACTATTCCTGATGTAGTTGATTTCGGTGAGCTTGTACAGCCTTCAAACAATGATAACTTCTACAAGTATGTTGACTATGAAGTT